>NZ_JADYXF010000037.1:0-55610 GCF_015864385.1 Pseudoalteromonas sp. SWXJZ94C | reverse complement strand
AAAAAGCAGTTAGCTTATGAGCAACTGACCATTTAATCTAGCCAAAACAAGTTATGCACTTACAATTTGAATCTAGGAGGTTTAATCATTTCTCAAATGGTATTAAGCATTCAATTACCCATTACCGTCTTTTTACAGATTTATTTAACATCATCGCAAAAAGTAATGGGCAAGCATAAAAATTCAAAAGTGATGCGTTTATTATTGTTATTAATTGGCTTAATTCTAACTATTTTAAATATTATGTTGTTTGCCAGTTTTTTGTAAGATCGCTTATTTAAGTCGCGTTTAAATTTAATGCTATAAAACGGACTCACTCATAATTATTAAATATAACGGCAATTAAAATCAGCCTATATATATTATCCGCTTTTCTAAAATTTTTTGATTACTGTATTTTATCCAAATAATCTGAGTTGCTCTTTAAACACTGAATAATAGTACTATGCAATTTTTTTATTTTTATAGGCTTAGCTACATGAGCGCTTATACCTATTGATAAATAATGCGTAATATCTTCCTCAATCACATTTGCCGTTAAGGCTATGATTGGAATATTAGCAATCCTTTTGTCAGGATCCCTTCGGATTATTTTTGTTGCCTCAACACCATCCATAACAGGCATATGAATATCCATCAGTATCATATCGAACTCTCCTGATTTAACAGTTTCAGTACATTCGAGCCCATTCTCAACTAAATGAACTATTACACCTCTTTTCTCTAAAAGATCAGCAATAATTAATTGGTTAATTCCGTTATCCTCTACAACTAATACTTTTAAGCCTGCCAAAGAGTCTTGGTTGGATGATAGAGCCAATTTTGTTGAATCTAAAATATTTGTTTCAATTACATTATGCAAAACACTTGTTGAAACAGGTTTTTGTAAAATTGTATTTATATTTAATTTTTTTGCTAAATGATTTATTGAATCTTTATCGTAAGCTGTAAGTACAATAATAACGTCGCAAGGTTTAGAATCCATATAATTTATACGTGTTAAAAAATGCTCGCCATCTATAATTGGCATAGTCCAATCTGTAATAATAACTTTAAACTTACCCACTTCTTTTTCAAGAATATAAAGTGCCTCTTGCGCTGATTTACACAAAGTACACCTTAACCCCATTAAAGTGAGTTGTATCTCAATCGCGTTAAGCGCTAACATATTGTCATCAACAACTAACACATCAAAAGCATCTGGAAACGTTAAGTTGTGTTTATCCGATATAATCACTTGATTATTAGGTTTTATTTTAATCGATGCTATAAATTCACTTCCAATATTTAATGTACTTTTTACAGAAATATCACCATCCATTAGTTTACATAAACGCTTACTTATCGTTAATCCCAAGCCTGTCCCTCCAAAATTTCTGGTGGTAGAGGTATCTTCTTGAGTAAAGGCCTCAAATAGATGAGGTAAGTTTTTTGGCGCGATCCCTACACCTGAATCTTTAACAATAAAGTGCATTTGTATTGGTTCATATTCATTTAAATTAGTTTCTGCTTCAATGCTAACTGACACTTGTCCTTGAGATGTAAACTTAATCGCGTTAGAGCATAAATTTAACAGAACCTGATTAATTCTAACAACATCACCCATTAAATCAGGTGTTACATTCGGTGAAACATTAACTACAAACTCTATTCCTTTTTTTTGCGCCTGGTTTTCAAATGTTGTTTTTATATAGTCCACTACAGAGTTGATAGAAAAAGGATATTCTTCTAAATTAATATTGCCAGACTCAATTTTGGAAAAATCTAAAATATCATTAATTACAGAAAGTAGCTGATCAGAGGAGTATTTTATCTTATTTAAATATTCTTTTTGCTCTAGTGGTAATCCACTATCTAGTAGCATATTGGTAAGCCCAATAATGCCGTTCATAGGTGTTCTTATCTCATGACTCATATTAGCTAAAAATGCTGATTTAACTGATGCTAAATGTTCAGCCTCTTCTTTTGCTATTAGTAACTCTTCGGTTCGTCGTGTTACTCGAGATTCTAATTTTAACTTTTCGCTATCAAGCGCATTTAATAACTGAATTCGCTTACCATTTAAAACCAAAACAAAAGCTAAAAAACTACTTAATGTAACAATTATAAAAATGACACTATAAATAAGTACTTTATTTTGTCTAAAATATGAAGGTTCGTAATAAGTAACTATTGCATCCTTTGGTAAGCTTTCAAGCTCTATACCAAACCGATCTAATTGTCGCCAATCATAGTAATAAGCGCTCAAGCCTTCCCCCATAACAGACGTTAAACCTTTATTATCATGAAATGAAATTATTGAATTAGCTGCTTTCTCTCCAAGCTTTTCACCTGACAATAAATACCCACCAACGATTCCAGAACCCAACAATGAATGCCAATAACTAAAAATAGGCGCTTTACTATTACTTGTTAATAGTTTTACAAACTGAAATGGGCTAAGTGCATTATTATTGTAACGCCTAAAAATGGGGGTGAATAAAATAATAGAATCAGATGAGGTATGTTTAACTCTCTCCATAAGTTCTTTTGTAGGCACATCAAACCACTTTTCAATAGCTAAATGAGAAAAGTTTTTAGTAATTGTAGGCATAAAATCTTGCTGAAAATTAAACCCCATATCATTTGTTGTATCTAAAATAACAATGAGCTTTTTCGCATTCATTAAATTTACAGCATCTGATGTAGCCTGTTTATAATCTAATTTAGATTGGATGATGTTCCCACTTTCTAATACCTTAAATTGCGTGCCTGGCTCTAAGTATATTTTTGGTACATCAGTAAATAAATTTGTAAAATCGGATAATAATACAGCGGCAGAAGCAGATTGAGTAATAATTACATCTATACGTTTATTTGCATACTTTTGCTGTAAATATAACTCCATAACACGCTTTTGTTGAGCTTCATCAAATCGCTCTATATCCATATTTTCAACGAATAAATCAAAGCCAGACACTCGCTTTCCAAGTTCAGCACGTAATCCAACTTCAACACTTTTTTCCCATGGTGAGTCTTGATTTAAGGTATTTATAAGTAAAATATGCGTGGTTTTTTTTGAAGACGATATTTTTGGATTTAACGTATTTAAAACTAAAGTATCTGAAGTAGCAATTAGTGATGAGGATGCATGTAAATTGAAGCTGAACAGTTGAAAAACAAGAAATAAAATAGCGGCACAGTTTTTCATATTTCTCATAAATAAAGTTAACAAAATTTTATTTAGCGTAGTTTGCAACTCCACATATATCAATAAAGTAACTGATTAAATAATAATTTTTCTTTAGAAAAGCAAAAAGCCCCGTATAAACGAGGCTTTTCTGTAATAAATCTTTACACTGTAAAGGTTGGAAAACTAGAACGGAATATCGTCATCAAAATCTATTGTTGGTTCCATTGGATTTGATGCGCCGCCTTGTGGTGCATTTTGTGGTTTAGGAGCAAAACCGCCTTGCTTTTGTGGTGCACTGCTTTGTTGTGGTGCAAAACCACCTTGCGGCTGATATTGGTTGCTTTGTTGCTGTGGTGCTGCGGCTGGTTTTGGTTGTGCTGCAGGAGCGGCTTGCTGCTGTGGAGTATAGCCACCTTGCTGTGCACCTTGAGCCTGATTGTTTTGACCATAACCACTGTGTTGCTGAGCGCCTTGTGGTTGATTACCTTGATAACCACCACCTTGTTGTCCGCCTTGACCTTGATTACCTTGGTAACCACCACTGCTTTGCTGATCGCCACCACGTGCGCCTAGCATTTGCATTTGACCAGTAAAGCCATCAACAACAATCTCTGTTGTGTATTTCTCTTGACCTTGTTGATCGGTCCATTTACGCGTTTGAAGTTTACCTTCAACATAAATTTGTGAACCTTTACGGCAATATTCGCCAACAATTTCTGCTAACTTGCCAAAAAACACAACACGATGCCATTCCGTTTTATCAACCATTTGGCCAGTGTTTTTATCTTTATAGCTGTCTGAAGTTGCTAGAGTAATATTTGCTACACCATTGCCGTTAGGCATATAACGAACTTCAGGATCTTGTCCTAAATTACCAACTAAAATTACTTTGTTCACACCGCGTGCCATGGAACCATCTCCTATAAACGTTAGATTAAACCAGCTACTTTACGTGCTTGGTCTAGGTCAAATTCTTTATCATTAATCTTTAAATAGCTGCGGCTTTCATCGCGAACTACGGTTGCTTCTATTACGCCTGGTAATGCAACCAATTGAGAAGCGAGCGTTTGAGCTTGCTCCTCAGAACTTAATTTGGTTATTAAGCTAATAACTTTGCTTTTAGGTGGAACTTGCATTTTCCACGCAACAATAAGCCATATTAACCCAACAAGTGCTGCTGCCGCAAACACAGCTTGCGTTGTTGTTGTTTGCGCTACGTAACCTCCAAGCATACCGCCTAAAAAGGCACCTAAAAACTGGCTGGTTGAATATCCACCCATTGCAGAACCCTTTTGGCTTGCTGGTGCAATACGCGATACAAGTGCTGGCATAGTTGCTTCTAAAAAATTAAATGCGACAAAATAAAGCAGCATACAAACAGCAATACCTATTACGCTATTAACCCAAATAGACATGGCAAGCATACTTACGCTTAACAATGCAACTGAACCTATGAATGCCTGTTTTTCTTTTTCTTTTTTAATGGCAATAATCATAATTGGTACCATTAATAAAAATGCTAAAAACAACACCGGTATATATAAATACCAATGATGGTTAGCCACCAAACCATCTTTAATTAGTTGACTCGGAAGAACAACAAAAATAGTGGTTAGTGTTAAATGTAGCAATAACACACCGGCATTTAATCGCGCTAATTGCGGGTGTTTAATTAATTTTTTAATATCGCTAAAGCTTGCCAGTGTATCGCCTTTGGGGGCTTTATTAACGGCTTTAGGAACCAATAGCGTGACAATAAATATGCCTACAACAGCCAACACAGCCGTTAACCAAAATACACCTGAAATTCCCCAAGATGCCGCGACTATTGGTCCAAGTAACATAGCAAAAGCAAAGCTCATACCTATGCTCATACCTATTACAGCCATTACTTTTGGTCGCTGCTCATCTCGGCTTAAATCAGATGCAAAGGCAAGTAATGCACTTGCTATTGCTCCCATGCCTTGCAAAGCTCGCCCTACAGTTACCATTTGAATTGAGTCAGCTAAGGCTGCAATTACAGAGCCCAGCGCAAATACAGCTAAGCCACCTACAATTACTTTTTTACGCCCTATTTTATCTGATAACCGACCCATAGGAATTTGTAACACAGCTTGTGTTAATCCATAAGCACCAATAGCAAAGCCTATCCAAATAGGTGAAAAACCCTCAAGCGATTGCCCATAAATAGCCATTACAGGCATCAGCATAAACAAGCCAAGCATTCTAAATGCAAACACACTTGCCAGCGACACTGCAGCGCGTTTTTCTCGTGAATTAAGTGAAGATGCAGTCATTATCTATGTGATCTTACAGTATGAAAAATTAAGAAGGGGATTCTACCATAAGCTTGGCAAAAATTAATCGCCTATAAGTAAGGATTTTTTCATTGATCAAGGATTAATCTTGCTACGTATTATGCGATACTGAGTAAATAACTTTGGTAATAAACGAGATAGCATGGAAAACATTGAAGTCAGAGGCGCACGAACGCACAATTTAAAAGACATCAGCCTAACCATCCCACGTGATAAATTAATTGTTATCACTGGGCTATCTGGTTCAGGGAAGTCATCACTTGCATTTGATACACTTTATGCTGAAGGACAGAGGCGTTATGTTGAGTCTCTTTCTGCATATGCAAGACAGTTTTTATCACTGATGGAAAAACCCGATGTTGACCATATCGAGGGCCTCTCTCCTGCTATTTCTATAGAGCAAAAATCAACGTCTCATAACCCACGCTCTACTGTGGGAACTATTACCGAAATATACGACTATTTACGTTTAATGTTTGCCCGTGTGGGTGAGCCTCGATGCCCTACGCATAATTTACCACTTGCTGCACAAACGGTTAGCCAAATGGTTGATACCGTTTTAGCGCTGCCTGAAGGCAGTAAGTTAATGTTGCTTGCGCCAATAGTAAAAGAGCGTAAAGGTGAACACGTTAAGTTATTAGAACAGTTATCTAGCCAAGGTTATATACGCGCTCGTATTGATGGTGAAGTATGTGATTTATCAGATCCACCAACGCTTGAACTTCATAAAAAACATACAATAGAAGTCGTTGTTGACCGCTTTAAAGTAAAAGATGGGTTACAACAGCGTTTGGCTGAATCGTTTGAAACTGCACTTGAAATGTCAAATGGAGTTGCCAAAGTAACATACATGGACGACAGCAGTGCTGAAGAAGTTTTATTTTCAGCAAACTTTGCGTGTCCAACCTGTGGTTACGCAATGACGGAGCTTGAGCCTCGCTTATTTTCGTTTAATAACCCAGCGGGTGCGTGTCAAACTTGTGATGGATTAGGTATACGTCAGTATTTTGATCCCACTCGTGTTGTACAAAACCCTGAGTTGAGCCTTGCTGGCGGTGCTATTAAAGGGTGGGATAAACGCAGTTTCTACTACTACCAAATGCTACAAGCGGTTGCTGAACATTATAATTTTGATTTAGATGTACCTTATCAAGAGCTAGATGACGAATCTAAAAAAATTATTTTAGATGGTTCTGGCAGCACTAAAATTGCGTTTAATTACCGTAACGACCGTGGTGATTTAATTACTCGTAACCATGAGTTTGAAGGCGTGTTAAATAACATGAACCGCCGTTACCGCGAAACAGAATCAAACTCTGTACGTGAAGAACTTGCTAAATACCAAACAAGCCAAGCCTGCCCTAGTTGCAATGGCTCGCGTTTACGCGAAGAATCTCGCAATGTATTTATTGGTAAAACTAACTTACCTGCAATTACCTGCATGAGTATTGGTGAGGCTATGGAGTTTTTTGAAGGGTTATCGCTAACCGGACAAAAAGGCCAAATAGCTGAAAAAATATTAAAAGAAATTCGCGACCGTTTATCATTTTTAATTAATGTAGGTCTAAATTACTTATCACTTGAACGTAGTGCCGACACTCTATCTGGCGGTGAAGCGCAGCGTATTCGTTTAGCGAGTCAAATTGGTGCCGGTCTTGTTGGTGTAATGTATGTACTTGATGAACCATCAATTGGCTTGCATCAACGCGACAACGACCGCCTATTACAAACCTTAGTTCATTTACGTGATTTGGGTAACACTGTAATTGTGGTAGAACACGATGAAGATGCAATTCGAGCCGCTGATCATATTATCGATATTGGTCCTGGTGCTGGTGTTCATGGTGGTTATATTATTGCCCAGGGCACCCGTGACGACATTTTAGCAAGCAAAGAGTCTGTTACTGGTCAGTTTTTATCAGGTGTGCGTAAAATAGAAATACCAAAAGTACGCCACCCAACTAACGACAAATGGCTAGAGCTGTTTGGTGCAACGGGTAACAATCTTAAAAACGTAGATTTAAAAATTCCATTTGGCTTAATGACTTGTGTTACCGGTGTATCGGGCTCAGGTAAATCAACATTAATAAATGATACCTTATTTAAGCTTGCTCATACGGAGTTAAATGGCGCAACGACAGCCGAAGCTGCACCATATAAATCAATTAGCGGTTTAGACCATTTTGATAAAGTAATCGATATTGATCAAAGCCCGATTGGTCGTACGCCGCGTTCAAATCCAGCTACGTATACAGGAATATTTACTGGCATTCGTGAGTTATTTGCAGGCACACAAGAAGCGCGCTCACGTGGCTACAAAGTTGGTCGCTTTAGCTTTAACGTTAAAGGCGGACGCTGTGAAGCTTGCCAAGGTGACGGCTTAATTAAAGTTGAAATGCACTTTTTACCAGACGTGTATGTACCGTGTGATGTTTGCAAGAGCAAACGCTATAACCGCGAAACACTCGAAGTACAATACAAAGGCAAAAATATACATCAAGTCCTCGAAATGACGGTTGAAGACGCTCATGAGTATTTTGATAAAATACCGGCTATTGCACGTAAGCTTAAAACTCTTATGGACGTTGGTTTGTCGTATGTTCGTTTAGGTCAAGCCGCTACGACTCTCTCTGGTGGTGAAGCACAGCGTGTAAAACTAGCGCGTGAACTATCAAAGCGTGACACAGGTAAAACACTCTATATATTGGACGAGCCAACTACTGGCTTACACTTTGCCGATATAGAACAGCTACTTGTTGTATTGCACAGGCTTCGCGATCACGGTAATACTATTGTTGTTATTGAGCATAACCTTGATGTGATTAAAACAGCAGATTGGGTTATCGATTTAGGACCTGAAGGCGGTGCTGGTGGTGGTGAAATACTCATTGCAGGCACGCCAGAAGAAGTTGGTGAATGTGAGCGTTCACATACTGGGCATTACTTAAAACCTCTATTGCAAAAATAGAGGTTTACACCCTTCGATAAGGAAAGCCGGTGTTAAGGTATTTTAAAATTGTAAAATGGCGTGCAAATAAGCAGCTACAGCAACAACAAAAAAACTGGCAACCACATAAAATACGTTTACATGAACGTGTTAAAACGGTTTGGTTTAATCTTAACACCGCACAAAAGCTCTATTTAATTGCGCTAATGGTTTTGCTCGTTTTTCAATCGGGCTGGTTGTGCGCACTTATAACGATTACGGCATTAGTCATCGAATTTTGGCCTAAATTTGATAAGTTATGGCACTCGTTAGCTGGTAAAGCATTAATACTTATTTTTTATGCGAGTATTGCTAACTTTGTACTGGCAAATGCCAGCGGCATTGTAAACGATGTAACCCACGTATCTGCCACACAATTCAATTACACTCATAACTTTGCCACCCTGCTTTATTTACCACCGTGGGCGTTAGGTATCACGCTAAGTACATTATTATTGTTTCAGTTAATTTTACCTTTTTATATTATAGCCTTATTACTACTAAAACCATTTGGCTCAGAACGAGTTAAGTTTATTAGTCAAAGTTATTCACCATTAATAACCGCAACTCTCCGGTTCTTCTTATCATTAGTCGTTTTAAGTGCGTTATTTACAATAATAGATGGTAGAGATGAAGAAACTTTTTTGGCTGATATTCAAAGTGGCTATTACTTTGGGCAAGAAATGAATAATGATTCTTCAGTAAATAAAGAAAAAGCACTTATAGATTTAAAGGAACAATTAGAAAAACCAGATTCTAGTGTTGATCCTGAAATTAAATCACTAGACACTCAAATTGAAGGGATAGCAAAAGCAACCGAATCGACGACTTTGTTTTTAAATACTCAAGGGTACTTTGAACGCAGTAAACGCCTTATTGCTTTTTTTGCTTTTAACTATGAAGCCGATGGATTCTCGCGGTGTAAAAAAGCTAACAACAGTAAATCAATCGAAATTAACGACTACGAAATTGTCGAAATCACACCTGATAATACGATGCCTTACGGTTATAAATTTATAGTTAAAGCCTGTGAGTCACCGGCATTCAAAGCACCTAATTAATTTCTTTGTAAATAATCACTTCTCACTTTTTGTACTCTAATTTACTTTTTATCATCGTAACAATTGAAATTTTTACTAGACAAAAAAATACCGCTAAATAGCGGTATTTTATAAATATTCAATCTTTATTATTTAACCACGAGGTATAAAACCTAGTACATCGTATACCGATTTCAATGTTTTCTCAGCACGTACACTTGCTTTTTCAGCACCTGATTTCATTATGCTATTAAGTAGGTTTCGATCTTCTCTGATCTCTTTAAAACGTGCTTGAATTGGCTCTAACATACTCACTACTGCATCGGCAGTGTCTTTCTTCAAGTGACCGTACATTTTGTCTTCATACTCTGGCACTAAGTCTTCAATTGAGCGTTTAGTCGCAACACTTAGTAAAGTAAGTAAGTTTGAAACGCCTGGCTTTTCTGTGCGATCAAAATAGATGCGCGCTTGCTCGTCTGAATCTGTTACTGCTTTTTTAAGTTTTTTCTCAATCTTTTTAGGCTCGTCTAGCATCATTATAAAACCATTTGGGTTTTCGTCAGACTTAGACATTTTTTTAAGTGGATCTTGCAGGCTCATTACGCGAGCGCCAAACTCAGGAATGTACGGCTCTGGTAATGTAAAAATGTCGCCATATACATTATTAAATCGTGTAGCAATATCGCGCGTTAATTCAAGATGTTGTTTTTGATCATCCCCTACTGGCACTTTATCTGCTTGATATAATAAAATATCAGCCGCTTGCAAAGCTGGATAAGCAAATAGCCCCACATTAATATTGTTAGCGTGTGTTGCTGACTTATCTTTAAACTGCGTCATACGATTAAGCTCACCCATTTGCGCATAACAGTTTAAAACCCAACCAAGTTGAGCATGCTCAGGCACTTGAGATTGTACAAATAATGCCGATTTTTCCGGATTAATACCACATGCTGTATATAACGCAACTCCATCCAGTACGCGAGCGCGAAGTAATTCAGGGTCTTGGCGTACCGTAATCGCATGCAAATCTGCAAGCATAAAGTAGCTATCACATTCTTCCTGTAGCTTAACCCACTGGTTAATAGCGCCAACATAGTTGCCTATTGTCATACCACCGGTTGGCTGCATGCCACTTAATACTACTGGTTTACTCATGATTTTCCTTTATTTAGCTTAATTAATAATATTTAACGCTGCGTTAGAACAGGTATTATATCTAAGAAGTTATCACATAGGTACTGTGGATTATAATCCCCAAGGTTTTCACCTTGGTTATAGCCGTAACTAAGTGCGATTACATCTATATTAGCGGCTTTAGCTGCAAGTATATCGCTTTTAGAATCACCTATCATTATCGCTTTACTAGGTTCAACCTTTAGTTTTTTACAAGCAAATAACAATGGATCTGGCGATGGTTTTTTTGCCATGTCGTCACCACATACAATCACATCAAAATGACTTGTTAGAGCAAGTTTATCAAGCAGCTTTTCTGTAAATATACGGGCTTTATTTGTAATTAATGCTTTTGGCATGCCACGAAGCGCTGCAAGTCCGGTTTCGACATGCTGATATAACACACTATATTCACCTACTTGCTGCTCATAGTGCTTATAAAACTGTAATATTGCTTTACTACTAAGTGACTCATCTAGATGCTCACTCACTTGCATATCACCACTCAAAGCGCGTTTAACGAGGACTTCAACACCATTACCGACCCAGCTTTCAACCAAGCGTTGGCTAACAATAGGAAAAGCGAGGCCACTCAAGGTTAGGTTAATAGCAATATACAAGTCGTAAACGCTATCAACCAAAGTACCATCTAAATCAAATAAGGCTATATCGTATTTCATTACTTAACACTTCCAAGCTGTTCACGCATTTGATCAATCACAACCTTGTAATCTGGTTGGTTAAAAATAGCTGAGCCTGCGACAAACATGTCCGCACCCGCTTGTGCTGCGGCTGCAATGTTATCGACTTTAATACCACCATCAACCTCTAAGCGAATATCTCGACCCGATTCAATAATGCGTTGCTTAGCTTGGCGTAATTTTTCAAGCGTATGAGGGATAAAGCTTTGCCCGCCAAAACCTGGGTTAACCGACATAAGTAAAATGGTATCTAGCTTATCAATAACATGATCTAAATAACTTAGGCTTGTAGCTGGGTTAAACACTAAGCCGGCTTTACAGCCGTGATCTTTAATTAACTGTATTGTACGATCTACATGCTCACTGGCTTCTGGATGAAAAGTAATAATTGATGCGCCAGCCTCTGCAAACAACGGAATAAGACTATCTACAGGTTTAACCATTAAGTGTACGTCGATAGGGGCTGTAATGCCGTAATCTCTTAGTGCTTTACACACCATAGGACCAATTGTAAGGTTAGGTACATAGTGATTATCCATTACATCAAAGTGAACCACGTCAGCACCAGCTGCTAAGACTTTATCGACGTCTTCACCTAGTTTTGCAAAGTCAGCAGATAAAATTGAAGGGGCAATCAAATATTTTTGTTCTGGGGTAAACATAGTTAATCCATCAATCAGTAATATATTCGTTAATGTAACTTAATTAGTGATGTTACCCAAGTCACCAGAGCGAAATATTATTAGTTTTAAAGTTAATTATTTAATAGTTAAGTCATTATTTTTTATAATTATTCAGTATATTCAGCTAAATTTAAGTTTGTTATTTAACCGATATTTGTTATGCTTAAAAAAGTAACAAATTATTGGATTTATTTATGCGTGCATTTAAAGCTGGGATATTAATTGCGTCGGCATTATTATTTATTGGAGCATTTAGCTTTGCTCCAACTACAAAGCAAGAATTAAGCTCTGTAAATAATTGCCATAACCAAGAGCAAGCTAGCAGTGCTCAAAATACTGCTCATGCATGTATAAAAATTGAAGATGATTCATCTTGGTTTTCGTGGATAACAGGTGATAGCCGTAGTGCACAATTTCACTACCTTGATCTATTAGAATTACTTACTAGCTCTGAAGACTCAAAAAAGACCCCATCTTTAAAACCATTATTTTAAATAATTTTATAATGTTTAGCGCATTAAAATTGCGCTAGCAATATTTTATATTTAATCAGATACAAACGCAGTTTAGACTTAAAACTGCACTTTCCATCTTCAATTATTATAATTGCGATTATACTTAATTATAACTTTTGTATTTTAGGTTTACGCAATTGATTCTTTAGTGGTAAATACATTGCCATTAACTCATCAACTTTGTTACGAGACCCGCCTTTAGGACTAATAGTGCGCTTTACTTGAATTTGGTCGAGCGAAGCTTGGCTATAAATTTTTCGAGTCCATACTGTATCGTGGTTAGATATAAGCACTGGTGTATTATTTTCAAACGCAGCCTTTTCAGCTAGATTAGCTAAATTAGCTTGGTCATCTAAATTAAAGCCCCCTTTTGCATAAGAGGTAAACGACGCTGTTTTACTTAACGGCACGTAAGGTGGGTCGCAATATATAACTGCATTCTCAGGTACTAATTTAAACACGTCATCGTAGTCTAGACATGTAAATGTAGCTTGCTGGGCTTTTTTAGCAAAAAAGTACATTTCTTTTTCAGGGAAATAAGGTTTTTTATATTTTCCAAAAGGTACGTTAAAAATACCTTTTAAATTATATCTACACAGACCGTTATAGCCATACCTATTCATATATAAAAATAACATAGAGCGTTCGTATATATCGCGGCTTTGATTAAACTGCACACGATATTCATAATAAGCATCAGGGTGATTATTTAAATCTACAAATAATTTTTTAGCGTCGCTAATAAATTCATCAGGTGAATCTCTGAGCTCTTTATATAAATTAATTAAATCAGCATTAATATCATTAAGAATATAATGTTTAAAATTACTATTTAAAAAAACGGAGCCAGCACCAACAAAAGGTTCAACCAAAGTATCAGCATGCTTACTTGCTTGGTTTAATCGCGCGTTAATATCATCAACTAGACTGTATTTTCCGCCAGCCCATTTAAGGAAGGCTCTACTCTTTTGCTGCATTGGGCTCTTTACTTCAATTCGGTGTTGCGCGATTTTACACTAAAGCAGTGTAATTTACTGATCAAGTAGTGTTATTTCTTGTTTTATTTTACTAATTTTTTTATAGAAAGGCTTATTCTTTAAAATACCAGCCGGCAAGTTTTTCATAGCCCGCTTAGCATCACTTAAATTAGTAAAACTTCCTAATGTTATTACCCACCAAACTTGGTTATTTCTTTTTGTTTGATAAGTATGAGCAATTTTTTGTAATTTATGTTGAGCAATAAATTCTTCACTAACTTGCTGTTGAGTAACAGCCAATAATTGAATTACTGTATTAGCCTCTGGTTGTTGTTGATACCAAGCACTCAGGGGATTATTTTTAGGTTGAGTAGATGCATTCACAACCTCTTTGTTTATTTCAAGATCGATTGTAGCAGTAGGCTCTACTTCTTCTTTGCTAATGTTTAACTGCTGAGCGTGTACGCTGGGATCTAAACTTTCCATTATTGCTGGCACATCATTGTGGTGAGGTTTAGTATCAATGGCACCTTCACTCTTTACTATATTAGGCTCAGCAGGTTCTACAACTGTATTTTTAAGCTCATCTTTCTCTAGTCGTTGTTCATTAATTTGTTTAGTGGATATAACTGTTGTACTGACTTCAATATCTTCTTGTTCATAGTATTGCTGCCACCATTGCGTCATATCTGATTTATATAGAAAACCTATAATTAAAAACATAATAATAAACATTAAAACAATTAAGTGTAAACGCCATGACACTTTATCTTTTATAACTACATCCACAACATGCTCATTAGCCTGCCAGGCTAATAGTAAACTTGGATTACCGCGTGCCTCAGTTAAAAAAGCCTGAAATACAGGGTCTTCATCATAAGGTAAATCTGTAAAATACCAGCCCAACAATTGTTTACTTTCACTAAGGGTAAGTGGCTCTAAGTAAATTTCTATGGCATTATTTAAAGGCAATTTTGATGGGGAAGCGAGCATAATATACAAAGTGCTTGGGCTACTTTTTGCCAGTAATTCTAGCTCAATCAAAAACTCATCTGATAAATGTCGACCACCATCGAGCACCCACAGACAAGATCCGCATGATTGTTGCTGAGATAATTGATAAAAATTTTCAGATAAACTTAAACTATGATCAACCAGAGGGGCATTAAAGCTTTGCTCTAACAAGTCACTCATTAACTGAGCATCTGTCATTTTTGCGGTTATTTGTACAAACGCTTTATTAAAGTCGTTGTACTTATCGGTAATAAAGGTTTCGAGCATATAACTTTTGCCGAGCCCAGAAGTACCTAATAAAACAATGAGGTTTTGCCCATATTCGAATTGCAGTGCGATTCTATCCACCAAAGCCGCACGGCTTGGTAAAATTTGTAGCTGCATTTATTGCTCGATTAAGGCTCTTACTTGGTCATCGGATACATTATCGACTAATGTACATTGTCCAAATTGGGTAGGTAGAATAAAACGGATTGTACCTTTTTTATTCTTTTTATCTTTACGCATGTGCGTTAAAAACTGCTCACTCGTCATTTCTGCTGGTATTGTGGTTGGCAGGTTGTACTGTGCAATAACATCTACAATACGTGCTACTTCGTCAACTGTTAAGTCCTGACGTGTATGAGCAAGTTGCGCAGCAAGCACCATTCCTGTAGCTACAGCTTCACCGTGTAGCCAAACACCATAGCCCATTTGTGCTTCAATCGCATGCGCAAATGTATGGCCTAAATTTAAAAGTGCTCTAATACCATGTTCTTTCTCATCTTGAGCAACAATCAATGCTTTAATTTCACAACATCTAAAAATAATGTGCTGTAAACACACTTCATTTAATTGCTGTAAGCTTTCTACATTTTTCTCTAAATAAGCAAATAACTCAGTGTCATAAATCAGCCCATACTTAATAACCTCAGCCATGCCCGCAGCAAACTCTCTTGCTGGTAAAGTGTGGAGTGATTGTGTATCGATAAAAACGGCTTGTGGCTGATAAAAAGCCCCAATCATATTTTTACCTAATGGATGATTTACAGCTGTTTTACCGCCAACAGAGGAATCAACTTGAGATAGTAATGTAGTTGGAATTTGAATAAACGGCACACCGCGTTGATAACACGCTGCAACAAAACCGGTTAAATCACCCACTACTCCACCGCCTAATGCAATTAAGCACGTATCGCGACCGCAATTATTTTGAAGTAAAAATGCAGATATTTTTTCAAACCATTCTAGTGACTTGTATTGCTCACCATCAGGAATAATAAAAGAGAGTGGATTTAATTCGTCTAATGAATCAAGTAAGCCTTGCAAATATAAAGGCGCTATTGTGTCATTAGTAATGATGATAGGCCGACAATCACCAACGTGGTGAACTAGGCGGCCATTATCTTGAACTGCAGATTGACCAATATAAATAGGATAACTTCGCTCGTCCAAATTAACAGTTAATTCAAGCATGCTCAGTTGTTCCTCTTATTATTGGTTTTTAAAAATCTAGTTTCTCGATGATTTGGTTAGCAACAACTTTAGCGCTTTGCTCATCAGTGCGTACAACAAAATCAGCCACTTCTTTATATAACGGTTCGCGTTCTTCTGCTAAGCGCTCTAATACATCACGAGGTGCTTCTTCAGTTTGCAGTAATGGGCGACGCTTGTCGCGTTGTGTGCGTGCAACTTGTTTTTCAATAGGTGTCTCTAGGTATACAACGATACCACGAGCCGAAAGCTTGTTTCGAACTTCTTTACTCATTACTGAACCACCACCGGTTGCAAGTACAATACCTTGCATTTCGGTTAAGTCGCCAATAACAGATTCTTCACGAAGTCTAAAGCCTTCTTCACCTTCAAGATCAAACACCCAGGCAATATCTGCACCGGTACGGCGTTCGATTTCTTGATCAGAATCAACAAATTCAAGGTGTAATTGATCGGCAATGTGACGACCAATTGTGCTTTTTCCAGCCCCCATGGGGCCAATTAGAAATATATTACGTTTCTCAGCCATATCTTTTAGTACAAACGAACTCTAAAATTAGAAATAAAACCCCGCCTAACGACCTGGCCCCAAAATTAAGGAGGGGATTATCTCAGTAATTGAGGGGGTATTTCAAGTCAATTAGCATAAAAAGCTATATAACGAGCAATTAATATAAATAATCGCCCATTAGTTAACAAAATAGTACTGTATTTTAATCGATTT
This sequence comes from Pseudoalteromonas sp. SWXJZ94C, assembly GCF_015864385.1. NCBI lineage: Bacteria > Pseudomonadati > Pseudomonadota > Gammaproteobacteria > Alteromonadales > Pseudoalteromonadaceae > Pseudoalteromonas > Pseudoalteromonas sp. SWXJZ94C. Next base: position 38,831 of record NZ_JADYXF010000037.1, on the reverse strand, counting down.
GTATTTTTGGTGTCACGAAAATTAGTAATTCACGTTTTTCGTTAAACTCACTTGTCGTTTTAAATAATCTTCCAAGGTAAGGAATATCACCTAAAATTGGTACTTTACTCGTAGCATTAATTATTTGTTGCTGAAATATTCCCCCAAGCACTACTGTTTGACCGTTATCAACCAACACTTGGGTTTCAATTTGTTGTGTATCAATCGACACGGCATCACCTGTACCGGTTGCAACTGTATCACCTCGAGTATCTTGAGTAATAATAAGATCTAATATTACTTTATTGTCTGGAGTAATGTGAGGCGTTACCTGCAGGCTCAGTACTGCTTTTTTAAAGCTAACTGTTGTTGCACCGCTTGACGCAGATTCTACATAAGGAATTTCGGTACCTTGCTCTATACGCGCTTTTTGTTGATTACCCGTCGTAATACGAGGACTAGCAATAATTTCGCCTTTATTTTCTTCTTCCAGCGCGCTTAGTTCTAAATCAATTAAAGTACCATTAGCAAGTTTAGCAATATGCATTCCTATACTAGCAGCGGAACCACTAGAGGCTGGTAAGTTCACATTTAATCTATCTGATATACTTGGAATAGTACCGTTAGAAATGGTTTCAGCACCTTCTAGCGAACCAGATATACCGTCACTGCCTTGTTGGTCGCTAAAGCCCCAACGTACGCCAATATCTTCTGTTACGTTGTCGCGTACGGTTACCATACGCGCCTCAATAACAACCTGCTTTACGGCGATATCAAGTACTTCAATCATTTTACGAATGCTCTCAATACTTTTAGCCGTATCTTTAAGCAATAATGTATTTGTACGCTTATCAACTGAAACACTACCGCGTGGGCTGATAATACTGTTTATATCTGTTTTTAATAAATCAGCGAAATCTTCAGCTTTGGCATAATTTAAACGAATATATTCACTATAAAGCGGCTCTAAGTCTTCAACATCTTGTTTTGCTTTTAAATCTTTAGCTTCACGTGCTGCAAGCTCTTCTGACGGAGCGACCATTAAAATAGAACCATCCATACGCTTATCAAGACCTTTAATTCTCAATACAACATCTAGAGCCTGATCCCATGGTACGCCATCTAAGCGAAGTGTAATATTACCAGTCACAGAATCACTGGTAACTAAATTAAAGTCGTTATAACCTGCAATAATTTGTAACACAGCACGAATAGAAATATCTTGGAAATTTAAGGTCATTGGACGACCTTGATATTCTTTACCGCCATCTAAGTAGGCATTTTGTGTTTCGTCTTTTTCTACTGTAAGAGTAAGTATGCTATCTATTTGCTGATAAGTAAAAGTAAACGCTGAATTTGGCTCTATCACTATTCGGCTAAACCCATCTTCTTTAAACGTTTCGATGTTGCTTACAACCGTACCAAAATCCAAAACATCTAATTCATAAAGTAAATCATCTAAAATATCTGTGTGGTAAAAATCAGCAATAATTTTGCCGCCACTTTCATGAACTTCAATAGCAGCCTGAGTGTCTTGTAAAAATACAAGGACCTTAGCTTCCCCTTTCTCTCCACGGCGAAAATCAATAGATTGAATACGGTTAATATAATTACCAGCAACCTCTGTTGAGTCGCTACTTTCATTACCCACCGATTGCTCAGTTAATGGGTTATCAGAAACACGCAAAGAAACTAAGTTGTTTTGGACTTCAGTTTCATAAATTTTTAATCTATCAAGGTTCACTGTTACTTTTAAGCCATTATCAGTAATGACATTAGTAACATTAGTAATTCCGGCTTGATTTACAGGAACACTTTCTAAACCTTGTTCTAATTGCGCTGTACTAAATAGCATCTCAATTCGAGCTGGGCTATTAAATACTTGTATTGTTGGCTCTTGGGTTAATTCTTCATCGAAGACTAACTGCAATTCTGTTTCGCCCTTAAGCAATGGGTTGTAACGAACATCGTAAAGTAATGGCGCAGCAATAACCGAATTTGCTACGACGAGAGTTAACATGGCAAATAGAACTCGCGAAATGCGATTAAGCCAAAGTACATCCTTATACATGTTGTTTTTACCTTTTTTATTATTAATTTGCGCCATCTGTTGCCGCCTCTAGCATTTCTAATTTAGTCAGGCGTTCTTTCCAACAACCAGACCCATCAGGGATTAATTCGACTAATTCAATGTAATCACTATTTACTAATCTTACTTTTCCATCATAACTGCCTAAGTAGTTTCCAACAGTCACACGATGTAAAGTTTCATCAGCGGCAGTAATAAGTGCCCAAGCTTGTCCATTAGATCCCATAGTGCCTTTCATTGCTAAGTTATCTAACGGGTATTTTTCTAAAGGCTCGCGCCTACGCTCAGGATCTGGATGCAAACAATTTTTAACTTGCGTAAGTTTATTTTGAATTATTTCTGGTTGCGGTGCCACAAACGGACTACGCAACTGTTTTGCACTATATTCAAAATACTCAAATTTTATAAGATCAGGTATCGCATCAACTTTAGGTGTTGTACTCGCTTTTACTTGATCAATAAACTCTTTTTGCTCTGAGGTGTCGTCGTTACAACCACTCAGTACTAATACTAATATTGGTATTAAAGGGAGGAGTTTCATTTTTTCACCCCTTCTTCATAACGGTATGTTTTTGCTACTACGCTAAATGTTAGTTGTTTATCGCCCGATGATAAAATAGAAAAATCATGCAAGCTAACAATACGAGGAAGCTGAGCTACTTTCCCTACAAATTCACCAAAATTATGATAAGTCCCGACTACTTCAATTTTAATTGGTAGCTCAGTATAAAATTCTTTTTCTACTTCTGGAAGCCAGCCAATTTTTAAGAATGTTAATCCGCTTGTAGTACCAACATACGATAAGTCATCTAATAAACCAGGAGTTTCATCTGATGTTGGTAAGCGCTTTAATAGTTGAGAAAACTTATCTTCCATCTCAACCATTTGTTCACGATATATTTCAAGTTTACTTGCCACGGCATACTTTGTTCGATACGTAGTACGTAACTCAACTTCTTTTGCTACGGCATTATGATAACTATCAATTTCATCCGAAACTAAAAAGCTATAACTGAAATACAATATTAAAGCAGCAATAAAAGAGCAAAATATAACTTTTACGACAATAGGCCACTCACCTATATTATCAAGCTCAATCTCATTCCAATCAACTTCGCTAAACGCTTTTAAATTAAGGCTCATCTGAAACCTCACCAATTTTATTAAATGGTTTTACATAAAATTCCATATTAAAATCGCTGAGTAAACGCGAAGACTCGTCGCCTGCAACAATACCTTGCATTATAGGACGTTCTAATAAATATGAACCTTGTACTTGACGAAGCATCGTTGATAAACGGTTATTAGACTCGCTGCGTCCTAATACATGAATTTGATTACCTCTACGCTCAAGCTTAGTTAAATAAACGCCTCCTGGCACTATTTTTGCCACTTCATCCATTATTTGAGTACCTAAGTTACGACTGCTTTGTAGCTCTTCAATTAAGCGCATGCGTTGCTGTAAATTTTCTTTTCTTTTATCCAGCTCTCTTATTTCACTTATTTTTTTATCTAATGTGCCAATTTCTGCACTTAGATAATTATTTTTTATATTCTGCCCGTCTTTGTATCCTGCATATATCGCACTTAGTAAGTACATACTTGCAAAACACAAAATCACAATTGCAATTAATATAGTAAAGAATTTCTTTTTTGACTCTTCGCGTTTCAGCTCACGCCAAGGTAGTAGATTTATATATGGCATGATGAAAAGCTCCTTAAAGCCAATCCTGTGGCTATAGCAAACTGCGTTCTGTGTCGTTTCATCACATTGCGGTCAACTTTTGGCGCAACCTCCATATTAACAAACGGTTCAGCTACAACAGAATGGATACCAAGCTCTTCTATTAACAAGCGATCTAAGCCATTAATCATGGCAGTCCCGCCAGTTAAAACAATATAATCAATTTGATCTTTGCCACTAGTTGTTAAAAACATTTGAACTGCTCTGCGTACTTGTTGAAGCAATGATGTTTGAAAAGGAGCTAGCACCTCAAAGGTATAATTAGGAGGTAAGTCACCAGATGTTTTACCTATTTCAGCTTCATCAAACCCTTTATTATAATATGCAACAATACTGTTTGTGTATTGATCACCACCAAAAACTTGGTCTCGGGTGTATATAGTTTCACCACCTTGCACAACGCTAACAAGCATTAACACTGCGCCAATATCAACCACAGCAACACATTTATTAAATGCATCAGTAGGTAATTGCTGATAATAAATATCCATAGAGCGACTAAGAGCATAGCTTTCTACATCAACAACTTTTGCTTCCAAATCGGCAACCTCTAAAGCACCAACACGCGCTTCAATACTTTCTGTTCGCGCAGCTGAAAGTAATACATTCATTTTGCTTGGATCAGCTTCGTTTGTTGAAAGCCTTTCAAAGTCGAGGCTCACTTCATCAAGTGGGTATGGAATTAAGCTATCGGCTTCAATCTCGATTTGTGATTCGAGTTCAGCATCAGTTAATGATACATCCATGAAAATGACTTTCGTAATAACGGTTTGACCCGAAACTGCAACAGCCGCAGATTTTAGCGATTTAGGCAGTTTTCTTTTTAATTTAGTTATTATATTACCAATCGCTTCAATATCTTGAATTGCTCGCTCGCTCATTGCGCCTTTAGGCATGGGTTCAATTGCAAGCGCTTCTAGTCGAAATCCAGTTTCAATTTCACTTAAAAGCACCGCTTTGATAGAGTGCGATCCAATATCAATTCCTACCATCATCTTTGACGGCTTTTGAAATAGTTGACTTAGCATGTTTGCAACTTGACCTTTGTTTTAATAATAAACAAGTTATAATTGTTATCTTAAAAAATATTATTCATTTTTTAATCAATATATACTAGCAGTCTCCATACATAATTGGGAGCCTATTTAGGGAAATATAAGTGATTTTATTAAAACGAACTTTACAATTCTTTATCATTTGCACGATTTTAGGGCTAATTACTTTAATCAGTCTTTATTATTACGTTAAACCTGATATCCCCAGTGTGCAAGTTTTAAAAGACGTACAATTACAAACTCCCATGCAAGTATTCACTAAAGATGGTCTTTTGATCAATCAATTTGGTGAAAAGCGGCGCATTCCAGTCACTATAGATGAAATACCAAAACCTTTAATCAATGCTTTTTTAGCGACTGAAGATAACCGATTTTACGATCATATTGGTATAGATCCAATAGGAATAATACGCTCCGCACTAGTACTTATTTCTACAGGTGAAAAAAAACAAGGTGCAAGTACTATTACTATGCAGCTAGCGCGTAACTTTTTCTTAACCCGAGAAAAAGCATATATTCGTAAAGTAAAAGAAATATTTATAGCTCTGCATATTGAAAAATTATTAACTAAAGACGAAATTCTTGAGCTTTATCTAAATAAAATAGAACTGGGTAATCGTGCTTTTGGTATTGGTGCAGCAGCACAAGTATATTACGGAAAAGAATTAAAAGACTTAACACTTGCCCAAATGGCGATGATTGCAGGCTTACCAAAAGCACCTTCTGCTCTCAATCCTATTCGTAACCCTACACGCGCAAAGTCTCGTCGAAATGTTGTTCTTGGTCGAATGCTAACTGAAAACTATATTACGCAATCACAATATGATGATGCGAAAAGCCAACCTATTACGGCTTATTTCCATGGCGCTGAAATTGATTTGTACGCCCCTTACATTTCTGAAATGGTACGTGCTGAAATGGTCGCTCGTTATGGCGCCGATAAAGCATATAACTCAGGTTATAAAATATTTACCTCTGTTGAATCTCGAGTACAACAAGCTGCACAAACTGCACTCGTTAATAACCTACATAACTATGATATGCGACATGGCTACAGAGGACCGGTTAAAGTTTTATGGGAATCCGAAACACAACCCGCTTTAAATAAATTACAAATACTGAGTGAATTAAAAAGCACAAAAGAAATTGGTCCATTAAAGGCGGCTGTTGTATTAGCTGTTAATGAAAAAACTGCTGATGTGATTCTTAAAGATGGTGAGGTTACGACCCTTACTTGGGATAATTTAAAATGGGCTCGTAAATACATCACTCGTTATCGCCAAAGTTTTGCCCCTAAAACTGCATCAGATATATTAACACCGGGTGTGCAAATATGGCTTCGCAAAAATAGCGACGATAGTTATTTACTTAGCCAAATACCAGAAGCCTCTAGTGCTATTGTGTCGCTTGCTCCAGAAGATGGGCGCATAAAAGCAATAGTTGGCGGTTATAGCTTTGAACAAAGCCAGTACAACCGTGCAGTTCAAGCTAAACGCCAGGTAGGCTCAAACATTAAACCTTTTATTTATTCAGCAGCGCTTGAAAAGGGCTATACCTTAGCGTCTATATTAAACGACGCGCCTATAAACTTATGGGATAAAGGCCAAGGCGTAGCATGGCGTCCAGAAAACAGTCCTGCTATTTATAATGGTCCAATACGTATTCGCCGTGCCCTAGCGCAATCTAAAAACGTTATTTCAATTCGTTTACTTCGTGGTGTAGGGCTTCAACGTACTGCAGATCATTTACTAAAATTTGGCTTTAAAAATTCAGATATTAATCGCAGTGAATCACTTGCTTTAGGTAGTGCATCTATTACACCACTTGAGCTTGCGCGTGGTATGAGCGCTTTTGCAAATGGTGGGCATTTAATAGAACCTTACTTTATTTCTGAAATTCAAGATGCTTACGGCAATGTATTATTTAAAACTAATCCTGCTATTGCATGCGATGAAGACATGAATGAATCTGCAGTAAGTGCTAGCAACCTAACAACACAAAGCAGTGGAAGTAATGAAGTTACTCAACCAATCAAATGTGCACCTAGAGTAATCTCTAAACAAAATGCATTTTTAATTGCAGATGCAATGAACAGTGCAGTTTGGGGTGGTGGTAGTTGGGCGCATAACACTGGTTGGAGTGGTACAGGTTGGCGAGCTCAGGCTCTAGAACGCCGTGATCTTTCAGGTAAAACAGGAACAACCAATGACTCTGTTGATACTTGGTTCAGTGGCTTTAATAATAATGTACTTACCTCGGTTTGGGTTGGGTTCGATAATCCAGGTAACTCTCTAGGTCGAACAGCTTACAACAGCAATCTCAGTGGGAATCAAATATCAGGTGCTGAATCTGGTGCTAAAACAGCTCAACCGGCTTGGGTTGAATTCATGAAAGCTGCACTTGAAGGCACACCAGAGGCACCTATAGAACCGCCAGAAGGACTTGTATCTATCAGGATTGATTTAGCAACAGGTCTGCTAAGCCATAAAAACGACTATACTAGCCGTTTTGAATACTTTGAAAAAGGCACTGCACCGACTAAATACGTTATGTCGCAGCCTACTGATGTTTTTGAGGAAAATACAAAAACAGAAGAAGAGCTATTCTAAATAGTTTTTTAAACAAAAACGGCAGCCAATTTAGGCTGCCGTTTTTATTTGTATAGGCTTTATATAAAGCTTACTTTAAGTTTTGAACAAGCCAATATAAGTCCGAATGAATACCCGCTGCAGTTACTTCTTTTCCTGCGCCTGGTCCTTGAATAACGAGTGCGTTATCGCGGTACCATTTACTATTAATCACAAAAATATTATCCCCTGGCGTTAAGTTAGCTAAAGCATGACCTTCAGCCACGTAAGCTATTCCCACTTTTGCAGTTACTTTTCCTTGCTCTATTTCTAGTAAGCCAGTGTAACGAAGCACTGAATGCTGTGATTGTGCTTTACTCGCGTGTACTTGTATAAAAGAATCTAACTCATCTTTTTGATCAATAAAATCCTTCCAGCTACCTTTAGCCAATTTGTCAGGCATAAGTGCAGATAGCTCTATATCATTAAGGTCTAACTTAAGACCTAGCTCTCGCGCTAAGATAAGTAACTTACGTTGCATGTCTCGACCTGACAGGTCTTCTCGCGGATCGGGTTCTGTAAATCCCATGTTTTGCGCTTCAATTACCAAATCAGAAAATGCTTTTGATCCATCATATTTACTGAATAGCCACGACAAAGTACCCGAAAAAACACCTTCGATTCGCGTTATTTTATCGCCACTATTTTGTAAATCTGCTAACGCAAAATTAATAGGTAAACCAGCACCTACACTTGTGTTGTAACGCCAATGCAAATTTTTATCTGTTATACGACTACGTAACAACTCATACCATGTAGTAGGTGCTGTACCGGCATATTTATTAGCACTAATTAAATGACAATCACGCTCAACAAAGTCTGTGTATAACAAACTAAATTGTTCACTAGCAGTTATATCTATAACAACTTTATGCTCATAATCGAGCTCACTAATCACATGTAATAAATCAGACTTATTATATTTGCATGCTTCATGCTGCCATTGCGTATCCCACTGCTGGGTATTAATACCACTGGCATTAAATAGCATTTGTGTTGAGCGAACTAAACTTACCAGTTTAATACTATAATCATTTGGCAAGCGTTTAATTTGCGAAGACAACTGATCAATAAAAACCTTACCTACATTGCCAAGCCCTGCCACTATTAATGCTATTTCTTGACCTTTATTTATCAGTTGGTCGTGCAATATACTCAGTACATCACTATCAATAAGTTGATCAGTCAGCAACAGTGCATAGCCGCACCCTTGATGAACAAACCTAGGCTTAATGCTTTGTTGATTTAATACATCGAGAGCTTGTAAGTTCAACGCATTAATATCTTGCTCTGATGCAATAACCGCACAACCATTTAAATTCGACTCACTAATATTAGCTCTGCCTGAAAAATAACTTACAATCTGATTTGTTGCAGCAGCAGGTACGATTAAATAAGTTTCCCCACTTTGATTGAAATGATGAAGGCTATGCTGAATAAGCTGGCTGATATCTGCAACCTCTCCTTCACTAAGCTCATCAATCGTTAATAAGTCCACATTATGTAACGTTGTTATAAAGCGCTTTTGTTTAACACTACCCTCTTTTACAATATCTGTTTGACCTGCTTGCACGTCAAAACTACTGCGAACAGCCAGTTTTATATCTGTATTTTTAAGTGGAGATAACGTTTTTGCGTGAAGTACAGGGTTACCCAATCTGGCTAATAAATTAGCCTGCCCTCGGCATATTTTAGCGTATTTAATCGCTTTACTAACTTTACGAGGATCGGCGCTAAACACGCCTTGAGTGTCAGTCCAAATGCATACTTGCTTTGCATTACAGTAACTTGCTAATAAGGTCGCGCTATAATCGCTGCCATTACGGCCCAACGTTACAGTATCGCCATTAGTATTTTTAGCAATAAATCCTGTTACTACGTTAATTTTACTATGATCGATTAAGTCGCTGCATTGCTTAACATTTTGTGTATGTAATAGTTGCCCATTATTTAAAGAAAATAACTCTCTAGCATCTTGCGCGCAGGCATCAATATTTAGTTGCTGTAAATAAGTTGCTAATAAACGCGCCGACCATAATTCACCATGAGCGAGTAACACAGCTTCTTGCAATTGCTTATTTTTAGCTAATTCTGTAATTAAACTTAATTCTTCATTTAATGTTTTAAGTGCACTGCGTTTAAGATCCGCTTGTAACAATTGCTCAATCAAATCACTTTGGTGATTACTTAGCTGTAATAATATATCAGCCACAACTTGCATATCTTGTTGCTGATAACTTTGCCATAGCGTTACTAGAGTATCAGTTGTTTTACCTGATGCAGATACCACCACACAATCACTAGGTTGAGTATGAGCTAAAATAATCTTTGCAACGCTTTGATAGCGCTCGGTCGAACTCAAACTCGAACCACCAAATTTATGTACGCAATTAACCATATTCTACCAATCCATTTTATGGGTGCTAATTACCAAAGTGCAGGATGAGCAGCACTTTGCTTAACGTTACCGTTAGACTACCCAGCACCTTTACCTAGTCGATTGGCATTAAGCTGTTGACCTGGTTTAACAAGGCTAAACACACGCTCCAGATCAGCGAGTAAATCTTGTATATCTTCAATACCAACCGAAATTCGAATCAACGTATCACCAACACCCGCCTCTAAACGTGCTTTTTCCTCCATTGCTGCATGAGTCATTGTCGCAGGGTGACAAATTAAGCTCTCTACCCCGCCAAGTGATTCAGCCAAACTAAAATCATGTAAGCTTGTTAAAAATGCTGCGGCATCGTTTATGTCGCCTTTAATATCAAAACTAACCATGCCACCAAAGCCAAGTTGTTGTGCTTTAGCGAGTGCATGTTGAGGATGCGACTCAAGGCCAGGATAATAAACTTGGCTAACAAATTCAGAGTTTTCAAGATATTTAGCGATTGCTAATGCATTTTCTTGGTGCTGCCTTAGGCGCACGTTCAAAGTACGTAAACCACGCAGTGTTAAATAACTATCAAATGGAGCACCTGTAATACCTATATTATTAGCCCACCAAGCAAGCTCATCACCAAGCTCTTGTGTTGCAGTAATAACAGCGCCGCCCACAACATCGGAATGTCCATTAATATATTTAGTGGTTGAATGCACCACAATATCTACACCAAACTTAATTGGGTTTTGCAGGGCTGGCGACAAGAACGTGTTATCGGCAGCCACTAATGCCCCGCATTGCTTTGCAATATCGGTTACTGCTTTTATGTCAGTTAAACGTAGCACTGGATTACTTGGTGTTTCGATCCAAATTAGTTTTGGTTTAATTGCTAATATTTTTTGAAGACTTTCTGGCTTTGTTAAATCTAAAACTTCAAGCTTTAGCAAGCCACGTTTTTGTAACGAAGTAAATAAACGGTAGCTTCCACCGTAGCAGTCGTGTGGGATCACTAATGTATCATCGTGATTAAGCAGCTGAGTTGCTAAATGCACAGCCGCCATACCTGTGGCTGTAATTATGCCGCGCACTCCACCTTCGAGCTCTGCAAGCGTCTCAGCTAAAATATCGCGATTAGGATTACCACTGCGACCGTAGTCATATGCACGCTTAGTATCGAAGTCGGCAAACGAATAAGTAGTCGATAAATAAATTGGTGCTACCACTGCTCCATGATGTTTATCGGCTTCTACACCGCTACGAACTGCAATGGTTGCTTTGTTTTTTTCGCTCATATTCGTCACCTAATTAATTTGGATGTTTAGACGTCTAAAAGAGTAATTTATTCAATTTAAGAAGTCAAAACATTTAAACCTCTAGATGGCTAAACAACAAGTATTTGACTATCTTTTTTAAATCGATAGAATTTCACGCATATTCACACGCTTTTTATGCCGTGTGAGCAATTAATAATCTGAGGCAACGATACATCTTATGGCTAAATGGAATGGTGAGTATATTCACCCATACGCAGAACACGGTAAAAAATCAGAACAAGTTAAGAAAATTACCGTTTCGATCCCACTAAATGTATTAAAGGTATTAACTGACGAACGTACTCGCCGTCAAATTAATAACCTGCGTCATGCAACAAACAGTGAGTTATTATGTGAAGCGTTTTTACATGCATTTACAGGTCAACCGTTACCTAATGACGACGACCTACGTAAAGATAACGCAGAAAAAGTACCAGAAGAAGTGAAAAAAATAATGCAAGAAATGGGGTTAGAAGTCCCTGTTTTAGATGACGAATAAATAGATAAAGTAAAACAAAAAAACCTCAGTAATTACTGAGGTTTTTTTATGACTAAATTTTACTGTGTAACGCTACTGTATAGGTTTACTGCATATAGTTTTCTGGCAACTCAATTTGCGCTACACCAGATTCAACAGCAGCAAGAGCAACCGCTCTTGCTATGCGTGGTAATAAACGTGGGTCCATTGGTTTTGGAATAATATACTGCGCACCAAATTCTAGCTTATCTACACCAGCGGCTTTTAGCACTTCAACAGGTACAGGCTCTTTTGCAATGCTGCGAATAGCTTCTACTGCTGCTATTTTCATTTCATCGTTAATAGCACTTGCGCGTACATCAAGCGCACCACGAAAAATAAACGGGAAACACAAAACATTATTAACCTGATTTGGATAATCAGAACGCCCTGTCGCCATAATTAAATCATTGCGTGCGCTGTGTGCAAGTGCAGGATCAATTTCAGGATCAGGGTTTGAGCACGCAAACACAACCGGCTTATCTGCCATAAGCTTTAAATCTTCAGCTCCTAATAAATTAGGACCTGATACACCAACGAATACATCTGCATCTGCAATTACATCTTGTAATGTGCGTTTATCTGTATTATTAGCAAATAATTTTTTATACTCATTTAGATCTTCACGGCGAGTATGGATAACTCCTTTGCGGTCCAGCATGTAAATGTGTTCACGCAGTGCGCCACACTTTATTAATAGCTCCATACATGCAACGGCCGCAGCACCAGCACCTAAGCATACAATAGTAGCATCTTCGATTGATTTTTCTTGTACTTCGAGTGCATTTAACATACCCGCAGCGGTAACGATTGCAGTGCCATGTTGATCATCATGAAAAACAGGAATACTACAGCGCTCAATGAGTGCTTTTTCAATTTCAAAACACTCTGGCGCCTTAATATCTTCAAGGTTAATACCACCGAATGTGTCGGCAATATTAGCAACCGTGTTAATAAAATCTTCTGTTGTTTTGTGCTTAACTTCAATATCGATTGAATCTAGACCCGCAAAACGTTTAAATAATAAAGCTTTACCTTCCATTACCGGCTTAGATGCAAGAGGACCTAAATTACCTAACCCTAAAATGGCAGTGCCATTGGTAATTACCGCAACCATATTGCCTTTACCGGTATATTTGTAAGCATTTGCAGGATCAGCGGCAATTTCACGCACAGGTTCGGCAACCCCTGGACTATATGCTAACGCTAAGTCTTGAACCGTTTCAGCTGGCTTAGTTAGCTCAATGCTGATTTTGCCTGGAACGGGATGAGAATGATAATGTAGTGCTTGTTCACGAAAGTCTGACATAACGCGATTGTATCCTGCAATTTAAGTTAAAGTGAGAGGTGTTGTCTGGGTTACGATACCCTTATTATTTTTAAATTCCAAGTAATATCAGATCTATCCTGTTATCTGCTAGATGCATTGATTTTAAGAGGTTTTTTTAAAAAACAGCTAAAACACAGCAACATTTCATGAGCAAAAATTCATCTAAAATATAGTTTTAAAAGCACTTTTAGCGTGTTGTGATTTTTGATGTAGCGCGCAGTTGAGACTTTAATATAAACCATATTAAATGACTTAAATCGTTACTTTTAAAACATTTATCTTCATGTTAGCTGCATTTAACAACGTAGTTAAAATTAGATAATTAAAAATATAGAGACAATTATGCAGTTTGTCTGCAGAGGTTTATGCATACTCATAATAAAAGCAGAAAATAGTGATACGAAGAAGAAAGGGGATAATTAAAATAAAAAATAAATAAATGAGATAAATTATAGGTATAAAAAAAGCACCCTAAGGTGCTTTTCTCAACTAGACAGCAATAATTACTTCTTGCTACCAAGTGCACCGAAACGCTTGTTGAAACGATCAACACGTCCGCCAGTGTCTAAAACTTTTTGCTTACCAGTGTAAAACGGGTGACACGCAGAACATACGTCTAAGTGAATGTTTTTACATAAAGTAGAGCTTGTTTCGAATTCATTTCCGCATGAACATGTTGCTGAAATTACTTCGTACTTAGGGTGAATACCTTCTTTCATAGAAACCTCTAGTTAAGGCCGCATCGCTCTCCAAACCCGTAGTTTGGTACCATACGTCGTTAAAACAAATTGTTGGAGCCGGATTTTATCCAACAACAACCCCGCACACAAGTTTTAATTATATTTTTTGCTAAAAAAGTAATCAAATACTAAAGCAACTACAATTTGCTTGTAGGTTTTTAGCTATATTTTTAGTACATTACAGCATTAATTTTATAGGTAGAGTTGTTATGCGTTTTGTTGAAGTTGCAATAAAGGTTCCACTACCACGCACCTTTGATTATAAAATAGACGAGCAACTCACTAATATTGCCTCAGACTTAAAACCTGGTATGCGCGTTTTAGTGCCTTTTGGTAATCAACGTAAAGTTGCTGTAGTACTGGCACTCAAAAACACGACTGAAGTACCTGAAAACAAAATTAAAAGTATTTTTGAAGTTATTGACGATACCCCTATTTTATCATCGCAGCATATAGAACTACTTAGTTTTACTGCCCGTTATTACTGTTATCCGCTAGGTGAAACTATCCACATAGCATTACCAAGTGCATTACGCCAAGGTGAGTCGCCAGATAAAACCAGTATTAACATGGTCGCACTTACAGAAAAAGGCGCCAAAGTACCTTCGTTAAAAGCAAAAACGCAGCTCAACTTATTAAAGCAATTATCGCAATCGGGTAAATCGTCATTAACTGAGCTAAAAGCTTTAGGATTTAGTAAAAAAACGATTGATAGCCTTATCGATAAAGACCTAATAACACAAACTATTGAACACGATAACCAATGGCAAAGCGTCGCTCCTACTGTTGGTAGCAAGCCAACACTTAATAAAGAGCAAGCGGTAGCCTGTACTGCAATAAATCAAAGTACAGGTTTTAGCAGCTTTTTATTAGAAGGTGTTACAGGGAGCGGTAAAACCGAAGTTTATTTGCAATGCCTTGAAGAGGTATTAAAACGCGGCGAACAAGCTCTCGTATTAGTACCCGAAATAGGCTTAACACCACAAACAGTTAACCGTTTTCGCCGCCGCTTTCCTGATACGCCAATCATGCTTTGGCACTCAGCCCTTACCGACAACGAGCGGTTACAAACATGGCGTTTTTGCGAGAAAGGCAGTTGTGCAGTAGTGATTGGCACACGTTCGAGTATTTTTCTACCATTTTTAAAGCTCGGCATGATTGTAGTGGATGAAGAGCACGACTCTTCATTTAAACAACAAGATACATTGCGTTACCACGCTCGCGATTTAGCAGCGTATCGCGCCTACCAACATAAAATTCCACTTATATTAGGTAGCGCAACACCAGCGCTCGAAACACTCCATAAAGCTATAAATAATAAATACCAATTATTAAGCCTAACTGAGCGCGCTCAAACAGCGACCGATAACCAATTTAAATTGCTCGATATGAAAGGACAACCCGACCAAGCAGGTATTGCTCATGCAAGCCTTGCAACTATGCGTCAGCATTTAAATCGTGGCAAACAAGTAATGGTGTTTTTAAATCGTCGTGGGTTTTCGCCAACACTTATTTGTCATGAATGTGGTTGGTTGAGTGAATGTAAACGCTGCAGTACCAGCGCAACTTTTCATAAGGCAATTGGTCAAATGATCTGTCACCACTGTGGCGATCAATATCATGTTCCTCATCAATGCCCTGATTGTGGAAGTACACAAATATTCCCTAATGGTAAAGGCACAGAGCAAATAGAAGAATTTTTAACTACCGAATTTCCCGATACGCCTATTACTCGTATTGACCGTGACTCAACCCGCCGTAAAGGCAGCCTTGAAAAAGCGCTCGACGAAATAAATTTAGGTGGTGCGCGTATTTTAGTAGGCACACAAATGCTAGCTAAAGGACATCACTTTGCAGATGTAAGCCTAGTGCTTATTTTAGACGTAGACAGCGGCTTATATTCATGTGATTTTAGAGCGACAGAGCATTTAGCACAACTTGTTACGCAAGTAGCTGGTCGCGCCGGACGTTCCGGCGAACCTGGGCAAGTGCTGCTACAAACCCATTTCCCCGAGCACCCACTTTTACAAGATTTAGTTAATAATGGTTATCAAGACTTTGCTCGTTTTGCACTAAGTGAACGCGATGACGCCGACCTACCACCCATCACAAATATGGCAATAGTTCGCGCTCAGGGACATAGTATTAAGCAAGTCGTCGATTTTTTGACGGATTTGGTTCCTGTGAATGGGGTATCTGGTATACAATTGCTCGGTCCGATCCCTGCTCCACTTGAAAAAGTTGCAGGCATGTATCGTTTTCAATTACATATTCAAGCGCAAGATCGCCGCATATTACATCAGTACCTTGCGCAAATGGTTGATTATTTAAGTTCGAGTAAACTTGCACAAAAAGTTCGCTGGAGCCTAGATGTAGACCCTATAGACATGATTTAGGTTAAGGCCAAAATAAAGCTATGGCACAGCACGATTACATAAACAAAAAACCAGCAAGCAGAAAAAATAATAAGCAAACGCCCGCTAAAAAACCATTTCCTATTATTTTAGTGGTTATCGCTATTTTATTGGTAAGCGGATTTGTCTATGGATTATGGTTTATTAAAAGTAACGCCGATCCTAAACTCGTTGAAAAACAAGCGAACCCAGTTCCTCCGGTAAAAGTTGTAGTACCTCGTACACCCGAGTTTATTGAAGAAATCAGAAACCATGAAATTCAAGTTGAAGTAAAAAAACTTGAGCAAAAAGGTCCTTATGTCATGCAGTGTGGTTCGTTTAGAACACACGAACAAGCCGAATCGCTAAAAGCAAAAATTGCGTTCGCTGGGTTAATTTCTGAAATTAAAGAAGCCTCAGGTACCAATGGTAAATGGTACAAAGTTCGCCTAGGTCCATATAAAACCAAACGCCATGCCGAAAGTGACAAAAATAAACTCAAGCGAGTAAGAATTGTCGGCTGTGGAATTTGGGGCTGGACTTGAAAATAAAGCATTCACCCATATAACCTCATCATAATCGTTTTTTACGAGTTGCCTCTGCAACTCGCTGATGAGGAATAACATGACCACTATCGTAAGTGTACGCCGCGGCGACAAAGTTGTAATCGGCGGTGACGGCCAAGTTTCACTTGGTAATACCGTAATGAAGGGTAATGCCCGCAAAGTTCGACGTCTTTATAATGGCAAAGTAATCGCAGGATTTGCTGGCGGTACTGCTGATGCCTTTACGCTTTTCGAACGCTTTGAAAGCAAATTAGAAATGCACCAAGGTAACCTCACCAAAGCAGCCGTTGAAATGGCAAAAGATTGGCGAAGCGACCGAGCACTTCGAAAACTCGAAGCCCTCCTTGCTGTAGCTGATGAAACAGCATCCCTTATCATTACCGGTAATGGCGATGTAGTTCAACCAGAGAATGACCTAATTGCTATTGGTAGTGGTGGTAACTTTGCCCAATCTGCAGCAACGGCCTTATTAGAAAACACTGATTTAAGTGCCCGCGAAATTGTAGAAAAAAGTCTCACTATTGCAGGCAATATCTGCGTATTCACTAACGACTTCCAAACTATCGAAGAATTATAATAGGAACCGCTATGTCTGCTATGACCCCAAGAGAAATTGTTCACGAGTTAGACCAACACATTATTGGTCAAGCTAATGCAAAAAAAGCTGTTGCTATTGCACTTCGTAACCGCTGGCGCCGCATGCAACTAAATGATGATTTGCGTGGCGAAGTAACCCCAAAAAATATTCTAATGATTGGTCCAACCGGTGTTGGTAAAACTGAAATTGCACGCCGTTTAGCTAAATTAGCTAACGCACCATTTATTAAAGTCGAAGCAACCAAGTTCACTGAAATTGGTTATGTTGGTAAGGAAGTTGAAACAATAATCCGCGATTTAGTGGAAGTTTCAATAAAAATGACGCGTGAGCAACAAACTAAAAAGTTTAAACATCGCGCTGAAGAAGCTGCAGAAGAGCGTATTTTAGATACTCTGTTGCCACCTGCTAAAGACCAATATGGCGAAAATCAAGTTGATGATAATTCTTCAACTCGCCAAGCGTTTCGTAAAAAGCTACGTGAAGGTCAATTAGATGATAAAGAAATTGAAATTGACTTAGCGCAAGTCCAGCCAAATGTAGAAATTATGGCGCCTCCTGGTATGGAAGATATGACCAACCAGCTACAAAGCATGTTTCAGAACATGGGCGGCGATAAACGTACTAAGCGTAAACTTAAAATTAAAGAAGCTTTTAAGCTATTAACGGAAGAAGAAGCAGCTAAGCTTGTTAATCCAGAAGAGCTAAAAGAGCAGGCAATTTTTGCAGTAGAACAAAACGGTATTGTGTTTATTGATGAAATAGACAAAATTTGTAAGCGCGCCGATTCTTCAGGTCCAGATGTTAGTCGTGAAGGTGTTCAGCGCGATTTATTACCACTAATTGAAGGCTCAACTGTAAATACTAAGCATGGCATGGTTAAAACAGACCACATGCTATTTATTGCTTCTGGCGCTTTTCAAATGGCTAAGCCATCAGACATGATCCCTGAGCTGCAAGGCCGTTTACCAATTAGAGTAGAGCTTGAAGCACTAACGGCTGATGACTTTAAACGCATTTTAACTGAACCACATGCCTCGCTTACAGAGCAGCAACGTGAGCTCCTTAAAACAGAGCAAGTTGATATTGAGTTTAGTGAAGATGCAATCGAACGAATTGCTAAAGCAGCATGGCAAGTTAATGAAAAAACCGAAAACATCGGTGCTCGTCGTCTGCATACTGTGATGGAAAAGTTAATGGAAGAAATTTCATACGATGCATCAGAGAAAGCAGGTTCATCGGTTGTAATTGACGCAGCTTACGTTGAAAAACACCTAGGTGCACTTGTTGAAGATGAAGACTTAAGCCGCTTTATTCTTTAATTGACGTTACAAACAGTTATACTGAAAGCCTCCGTTATGGGGGCTTTTTAATGAGATAAAAAATGAAACACGTAACAAAAGTACATTACCACAGCGTAAGTAAAAACTTAGATGTTTACTTTGACGATGACACCAAGTCTGTATTTACGTGTGAATTTTTGCGCGTTCACTCACCCTCTGCTGAAGTGCAAGGACATGGGTCAGGCCCAATGAAGTTGGTGCTTAACAAGCAATCCGTCGAAATTAAAAACATAGAGCCCGTAGGTCACTATGCTCTTCGTTTAGACTTTGATGATGGGCATAACAGCGGATTATTCAGCTGGCAGTATTTTGCTAAACTACAAGAACAACAAGATACATTGTGGGATGAGTACTTAAAACGTGTGAATGAGCACAAAAATAATAAAGATAGTGTGCCAATAAAATTTGTTCCTTAACTTTAAACTACTCGTAAGTTTTATTGCACTTTAAGTTGGTAAATCACAACTTAAAATTAATGCATTTTATTCACTGCCTTCCTTTCATTATAGATTTACGCTCCCCCACAACCCTTTATGGAGTGATTGCGTATCACCCCATTGTTTTTTTACAAGCCATCTAATTAAAGGTGTAGGATCACTCGGGTAATTAATTTTTTTATTTTGTGGTGCACTATTCCAATCGTCCAATGCTTGAGGGTTTAGGTAATTCATTACATGCGCCATCCTCATAGCGAGTAACGTCTGTGCATTAGCTGCTTGCTCAAACTGTCCATTAAGTGGCTTTAACAATAATTTTTTACCTAGCTTTAACGCCTCACTAGCAAGTTCAAACCCAGCATTACCAATAACACCGCTTGTATTAGATAAATCATTTAAAAAACTAGCCCGCGAAGGCGAGCGTAAATGAATATGCCTTATTGACTGGTTTTTCGCATTTGGGTGATAACAGTAAAATTCTTTTTCGGGAAAATCTTTTAAGTAATCAATAATACTGTCTAGGTTTTCAAATGGTAAATAGACTAATATTTTATTTATTACCGCAACGGGGTTTTCATGTTGATGATTGGCAATAAAAGGTGGAATAATATTATCTGCAAATGGTTGCCAATGTACCCCTAGATATATATTCGCAGGGGCGTAATATTTAATAAACGATTTTCGTAAAATGCCTTTGCTAAACATAGGTACGCTATTTGACAAAAATGCAGCCTGATGACTAATGCCAACAACCGGAACACCAGCGCGCTTTGCTGCCCATGCAGAAATAGGCTCAAAATCATTTAGTACAAAGTCATACGGCTTTACGTTAAGTGATTTTATATCTGTTATCAACTTACATATACGGGCATTTTTAAGTGTTTGTAGATTGTTAACTTGACCGTTTGTAGTATTAAAAGATAACCCGCGAAAACGCCTGTATTGAGCAAACTCTTGCATATCAAAGTAATCTTGTTCAGCACGACCTGAAAAAACATAATCAACATCAACACCTAGTTTTTTAAAGCAATTAGCCATTACACGCGCACGTGTTATATGCCCATTTCCTGTCCCTTGAATACCGTATAATATTTTCATACGGGGATCACCAGCGCTAAAGCAAGTAAGCCACACGAGCTACCGATAATGGCGCCAATAATAATATCAGCCGGAAAATGCACTCCTAATACAACCCGAGAAACAGCAACACCACAAGCCCAGCCAAGTAATAACCAAGTATATTCAGGGAAAAAATGGCTTATTATTATCGCCACTAAAAATGCAGCAGCACTGTGACCCGATGGTAAACTAAACTTATCACTTGGTATTATATAAGCATTAGTTACCAAGCAATCACATGGGCGAATACGAGCAAAACGATTTTTAGCTAATAAATAAATAGGTCTTTCTATAACAAATCCAAGCAGCACAGTCATGGGTAACAACTGATGGTACTCGTTTGTACCTAGCCACCAAATAGTAGCGCAAGTAAATAAGTACAAACCGCCATCGCCACTTTTCGATAATCCAAGTGCTATTGTTTTAACCCATTTAGGTGAGTTGTAATTAAACAAAATTAAAAAGAGCTGTTCATCCATTTGAGCGACTCTTTTTAACATACTATTGTCATCCATCACTTACTCCTTGCTGCATAATATATGAACACTTATTTAGCTTAGATGTCGTAAATAACAATTGAGTGACGCTTTTGAGACACTATTATTGCTATTATTGTTTTAGCCCTTGTTTTGCTTAAATTTACTGCGATTAAGTCGTTGTTATTGAATATAAGGAGGGTATACTGAGGTATAAATTAATGTATCTTTTGAGGGTAAAATAATGGATTACAGCACTTCTGATTTATGTGACCACTTTGCTGATGTGGTTGACGTGCTAGAACCTATGTTCATCAACTTTGGTGGTCGACACAGTTTTGGTGGTCGCATTAAAACGGTTAAATGTTTTGAAAATAATGAACTGATCCGCGAATTACTTTCTCAAGATGGTACAGACTTAGTGCTTCTTATTGATGGGGGTGGCTCTACTCGCCGCGCACTTATCGATATTGAATTAGCTGAACTCGCTTGCGAAAACAACTGGAATGGCATTGTTGTTTACGGTGCGGTACGTCATGTTGATGAGCTTGAAGAACTAGATTTAGGAATTCAAGCAATAGCTTCTATTCCTGTTGCGGCTGATAGTGAAGGTGCAGGCGAAGATGCTATTGGCGTTAACTTTGCTGGTGTGTCGTTTTTTGATGATGACTTTATTTATGCTGACAGCACAGGCATCGTTTTATCAGCTGAAGAATTGGAATTGGAAATCGTAGAAGTCTAACGTGACCACCCACTTAAAAGTATATGACGAAAGCGCGGTTAAAGCTCTTTGCTCTAGCCGCGAAAACGAAACTAAGGCTTGGCAGTCAATGGCCTTGCTTGATACGCAAGTAAATGTACAACAAGCACTTATTGATGCCGCACAGTTTGGTATTCGCTATGTATTGCTTGGTATTTGCGAGGATATAGGTCCTAAAGCTAATTTAGGTAATGGTGGTGCTACCCAAGCATGGCCAGCTTTTTTACAGCAGTTTTTAAATCAACCTCATAACCAATTTATCAACACTCAAAAAGTATTATTACTTGGCGAAGTTGACGTTGATAATTTAATGCTTCAAAGCAATCAACTTGATAATCAGCAACCATCTCAGCTTACTAAACTAAGAGAGTTATGCCAATACATTGATGAGCGCGTAGAGAGCGTTTTAAACCTTATATTTAAAGCAGGACTCGAACCAATTATTATTGGCGGCGGACATAACAACTCTCTAGGTATTATCCGTGCATTAAGCAAATATAAAAACACGCCTATCAATGCTATAAATTTTGGTCCTCATGCTGGGTTTAGAGAACCTGAAGGTCGTCATAGTGACAATAGCTTTCGTTATGCTTACAACGAACAATACTTAAATAACTATCATGTTATTGGCTTGCACGAGCTAAAAAACAATCAAGCTGTTATTAATGAAATGGCTAAAGCAGACTTTAAATTTACAAGCTATCAGTCAATACACATTAAACGAGAAGTAACGCTCACCCAAGCTATTAATAGTGCACTTAGCGGCTTTAATGAAGCCCCATTAGGTGTCGAAGTTGATGTAAGCAGTATTGCTTATATGCCAGCAAGTACGTACATATGCAGTGGTTTTAGCGTAAGTGACACTGAGCATTTTGTGTATTTAGCCGCTAAAAAGTGCCAATCTAAATATTTACACTTAAGCGAAGCAGCACCAAGCCAACATCCCAATGGATTAGATAGTGGAATAGATCATTGCGGGCAAGTAATTAGTGCACTCGTAAATAGTTATCTTCAAAGTAAATATAATATTTAATTCTGAGCTAGTCGCCACTCTTTTAACCAGCTCATTAAACCTATACTACTCAGTGGGTGACCATAGTAATAACCTTGTGCCGCGTATCCATTTAAGCTTTTAACAAATTTAAGCTGCTCAAGCGTTTCTACACCTTCAAAAATCACTTTTGTTTTTAACTGGTTATGCATTTCGACCATACCACCTACTAAACTACGTATATTATTTTGATTGCTAAAATCAGCCGTTAATGACGGCGCCACTTTAATATACTCTACGGCTAAACTCGATAACTTAGATAGTAATACGGGATTATCACCTAAACCATCTACACATACTTTTAAGCCTATATTATTAAGGCGAGCAATCATTGCCCTACCCTTATTATCTAAGCTGGTAAAAACATGTAATGGACATTCGACAATTAAATCTCCTGCCTCTAAATGATGATTACTTGTCACTTTATCAACAAACTCAACAAACTCTTCATTAAGCATTTCAGGACCGAATACGTTGATACTAAGTGGTATTGCAATACCTTCCATTCTCAATGCCATTGCAAGCTCTGCTGCACGCTCTATAACAAACGTAGCTAATGGGTAAGCTAGCCCTGCAATTCTAATATCATCAATAAATCGGTTTGCTGATAAAATACCTTGCTTAGGATGCTGCCAACGCAGAAGTAACTCTAAAAATTCAATCTGACCGCTCTCATTACAAATGATAGGTTGAAAATATAGCTCTAACTCACTCGAAAAGTCGATATTAGCGAGCTCTTTTAAACGAGCTTGCTGTTCTTGCTGCTCAACTGTCATTTGCTTATGGTATGCAACAATTTGACGTTGCGGGTGACTATCTAGTGCAAGGTAAGCGTAAGAAATTAAATTATCAAAGTCATCGCCTTGCTCATCGCAATCAACATAGCTAGCTCTCGCTTTTATTTCTAACGTGCAATTAGCAACATTAAAAGGCTTAAGCGTTGCATCTAATATTTGTTTTATTAATTGTTCATGAAGATATTTTTGATTTTCGAGACTACAAATAAATGCGAAGTTAAGCCCACCCAAATGTGCCAGCTTCTCCTTTGAGCCTAAATCGACTATGTCGTCACTCTCTAATAAATTTTTAATTCTATTAGCAGATTGCGCCAACAGTAAATCACCAAAATTGCGTCCAATATGCTGATTAACCTCATCAAACCCCTCTAAGCGAATAACAACCAAAGTGGCTTTTATTTGCTTGTCACCACGCCACATATAATATCTTTGACGTAATGTTTTTCTATCAGCAAACGCTGTTAATGGTGAATTTTCAATAAATGCTTCTTGCCCAGGCTCAAATTCGGCTATTGTCTTTGTAATAGGTGAATCATCATTAATAAAACCCACTATAGATAATAATAAAATAGCCAGTATTACCCAAAATAAAGGCACTTGTAATAATAAAAATGCAGAAAATAGCACTACAAACAACAAACCTGCCGTGGCGCTTACTATAATCATACTCCAGTTATTACGCTCAAAAGCCTGCCATAAATGAAAGCAAAATCCAAAAGCGAGTAAAATAGCAAGCCAAGCAGTACCACTGCTTAGAATAGCCAAACCAATAGCCGCAGTGCATAAATAGCTAAATTTAATACTATTATTTTTGATCGTAAATAAAGTGGCGATCATTGCCATTAATAGCGCACCACTAAAAAATATAGGAAAGTTACTGTCGGTTAATACACTCAAATTAGCGCCACTCGTATTATCAAAAAATCAGTTAAAAAATATTTATTATGGATAAAATTAATACAAACTAACTAAGTTTACCCAAAATCCATAATTTTAACAGTTTATTTACGCAAAATTGATAACTTAGTTATGATAAGAAATTTATTCCCTAATCTACAGTATCGACCTAATCACCAGTCTTTAGTCCACAACAGTCTTTAATCCTAAAGCTTTCTATACATTAAATACCATACTGATAACTAAACCCTAACGCCTCAATAGCTGAGCCAACAACTTTACGCTCAGCTTTATCATTACTGGTAAAACGAGGTAATTCACCACCATGCTGCACGCATTTTTCGGCATAATAATCCGCTTTTGTTGGGTGCGAAGGATTAACCACATTATAAATATTTTGCCCTACTTGCCAGTGCTCTATAACCGCAAAAATTGCATTAATTACATCTTGTTGATGCACCATATTTACTACTTGCTGGCTTGAGGTATTAAGCTCTTTACCTGCAACAAAACGACCCGGCTCTCTATTTGGACCTAATAACCCAGCTAAACGCAGCACTTTTCCATCTTGTGAAAGCACTTGTTCTTCAGCTTCATAAAGCTTTATTTGTCGCTCGTTAGTGCATGAAATATCGTTACTTTCGGTGTATACACCAGCCTCTTGATCGTAAACACCTGTTGATGAGCATAATAAAAAGCCTTTTGCATTTAACGTTTTTGAAAGTTTTAATGCTGCGGTAAGTGTTTCCGGATAATTGCTTTCACTGTGTCGACTACGCGGCGGGATAGCACAAACCCAGTAAGCATCTTGTAAGTCAATTTGATGTGTTAATTGCTCGTCTTTTAGCAAAAACTGTCGTTCGAAATCGTATTTGTGCTCATTACTTCTATGTGTACCTTGCACTTGCCAACTAACTTGCTTTGCACTTAAACATAAAGCATGACCCAACCAACCAGCACCTAGTACTACTAATTTATTAATTTTATCTTCCATTTTTGTATAAACCTTAATTTTAAACGCATAATTATTGCTTTCTATCTAACTTTATAGAGATTTTCAACGAGATATGATTAGATATAATCTACTAAATAATAAAAATATGTGTACCCATGCTGAATAATTTATCATTACGGAAGAAAATATTATTATTGATCGGTGGAACAATTACTATTTTACTGATTATTACCTCCATTTTTTTTGTTAAACACATCGCTAACCTCTCCAGACTAAACATAGAAAACGAAGCACAAAGTTACCTACAAACCGAGCAACTCTCAATGCAAAGTTACTTTGCAATGTACGGTAAAATGGTATCAACCTTTGTTAATAATCCACATTTAATAAACTTTTTTGAAAACTGGAATACCCGTGACCAAACAATTGAAAATGCGCCTGGTTACAGCGAAATAAACCAAGATTTTGTACGTATAAGCGCAAATGATGACAATATTTTATCCGCATTTTTTGCCTCAGCTTCAACTGGTGAATATTTTAAAGAAAACGAGCGCACCACTCACTACGATGGCAAACCTTACTACGCTTATAAGCGAGGTTGGTGGCAAGAAGCAATGCAAATCAATAAGCTCTATGTAGGTCCTATATCTGTAGATTTAACTACTGGAAATGCATCTGCAGTAGTACAACAACCCGTTTATAACACTCAACAAAAGCTAATTGGTATGGGTGGAGTTGATTTACAGCTTAATAAAATTAACGACATGGTCGAAAATATCCGATTTAACGGTAAAGGTTATGGTTTTTTGCTGGACGGTAATCAAAAGGTTGTGCATTTTTCAAAAGCGACGGGACATAAACTTTCAATTACAGACGAAGGCCCTAATGGAAAGGAAGGGCTTGATGCGCTTGAGCAACAATTTACAGATACCACAGGTTTTAAAACCCTAAATACACAAATGCGTAATAACTTAAAAGGCAGCCAAATAGTTACCTTAAAAGGTGAGCAATTTTATGTGGTTTATAATCGTTTACAGCTAGAAGCACCTTATTTAGATTGGTACGTAGGTTTGCTCATTCCAACAAGCATGATTGAGGAACCTGTAAATGCAGCAGTAACAACCACAACCACAGCTGTTGTTGTTATTTTGATCATTATTTTAGCCATGATTTTATGGGCTACACAAATGATTTCAAAACCAATAACTACGCTTACTAATATTATGCGCGACATAGCATCAGGCGAAGGCGACTTAACACAAAAAATTAATATTGATAGCCAAGATGAAGTTGGCCAGTTAGCTAATCATATGAATACCTTTATTGATAAGTTACGCGTAATGATGCTAGAAACAGCAGCTCAAGCAGAGCAATTAAGTAACGCTGCGGCTCAATTAAAAACGGTATCAGAGCAAACAAACTCAGAAATTCAGCAAGAAAAGCAACAAGTAGATAGCGTTAGTGCTGCGGTAACTGAAATGGCGACTACCGTGCTTGAAATTTCACGCAATGCACAAAATACAAATAACGCAGCCGAAGAAGTACAAGCTATTACCGCTGAAGGCGCTAACCGCTCAGCACAAGCTCAAAAAGTAATGACTGAACTTGCACTTCATATCGGTGAAGCATCTAAAGTCGTTGCAGGGCTTGAACAAGAAAGTAATAACATTGGTGCGCTAGTCGACGTAATTAACTCCATTGCTGATCAAACTAATTTACTTGCGCTAAATGCAGCTATTGAAGCAGCTAGGGCTGGCGAACATGGTAGAGGCTTTGCGGTGGTTGCTGATGAAGTACGCTCGCTAGCGAGTCGAACACAAGAATCAACCGATGATATTCGTAATATGATTTCGCGTTTGCAACAAATTGCCCAGCAAGCATCGCTCATGATGCTACAAGGTCAAGAACAAACAGAAGGCTCTGTCTCGCAAACAAAAGAAGTACTGACTTCACTGCAAAACATTGCATTATCGGTAACTAAAGTGCAAGACCAAAGTCATCAAATTGCAACATCAACAGAGCAACAAACAGTGGTAGCAGAAGATATAAACACGAGTCTATCGGCAATTAATAACTTAGTGAATAGCACAGCTAATCATGCTCATGTACTCGCTGATGAAGCACGCGACCTGAGTGATTTAGCAGCTGCACTAAACAAAACGGTTAATCAATTTAAATTATAAAATCGGAGATTTTGTGTGCATGTTTAAGTCTAAAGTTTAAGCAGGCACACAGCCCTTGTTTTAAATTTATTTACCACCATATCTTTAGCGTTAATGGCTATTTAAATGTAATTTAAGGCATTAAGTTATTTTTACGAACCAGATCAAATTTTTCTATTTTAAATACACATCTTTTTGTTGAGATAGTTTGTTGTTTGGCAGAGTCTGGTATAGTAGCGCACGTAGTAAACAGTACTTTTAAGCAGTTTAATACAAAATTGCTAATTAATATGTTCTAAGTGTTACTTAAAAGTACATATTAATTGCCAATTGTTAAAAATGGGTTAGCCGATACTCGGCTAGCAAAGAATACATTGTAACGGTTTTATCATGATATCTAATTTATTTACCAAAATTTTTGGTAGTCGCAATGACCGCACTATTAAAAACTTTAGAAAGACGGTCGCGCTAATCAATACACTAGAAACGCAATTAGAAGCGCTTTCTGATGAAGACTTAAAAGCTAAAACAGTTGAGTTTAGAGAACGTTACGATAACGGGCAAAGTCTTGACGACATACTACCAGAGGCCTTTGCTGTGGTACGTGAAGCGTCAAATCGTGTAAATGGCATGCGCCACTTCGACGTACAGCTATTAGGCGGCATGGTTTTACATCAAGGTCGCATTGCAGAAATGCGTACCGGTGAAGGTAAAACACTAACAGCTACCCTACCAGCTTACTTAAATGGCTTAACTGGGAAAGGCGTTCACGTAATTACCGTGAATGACTACCTTGCTAAACGTGATGCTGAAACAAACCGTCCATTATTTGAATTCTTAGGTCTGAGTGTAGGCTGTAACGTACCAGGTATGATGCCACAGCAGAAAAAGCTAGCATACACAGCTGATATTACTTACGGTACAAATAACGAATTTGGTTTTGACTACCTTCGTGACAACATGGCATTTAGCATTGATGAACGTGTACAACGTCCATTATTTTATGCTGTTGTGGATGAAGTGGATTCAATCCTAATAGATGAAGCACGTACCCCGCTTATTATTTCAGGCCCAGCTGAAGATAGCTCAGAGTTATACACTGAAATAAATACCATCGTTCCTTTACTTGAACTTCAAGAAAAAGAAGACGAAGAAGGTGTTGAAGGCGACGGCGATTACACTATCGATGAAAAGTCTAAACAAGTTCACTTAACAGAACGCGGTCAAATTAAAGTAGAAGAGCTACTTACTGAACGCGGCTTAATTGAAGAAGGCGATTCGCTTTATTCAGCAGCAAGTATTACGCTACTAAGCCATGTTTATGCAGCCCTTCGTGCTCACAAGCTATACCAAAAAGATGTTGATTACGTAGTAAAAGAAAACGAAGTAATCATTATCGATGAGCATACTGGTCGTTCAATGGAAGGTCGTCGTTGGTCAGAAGGTTTACACCAAGCTGTTGAAGCTAAAGAAGGTGTAAATATTCAAAACGAAAACCAAACACTTGCATCTATTACGTTCCAAAACTACTTCCGTTTATACGAAACGCTAGCAGGTATGACAGGTACTGCCGATACTGAAGCTTTTGAGTTTCAATCTATTTACGGTCTAGATACTGTCGTTATGCCAACTAATAAGCCGATGGTTCGTGATGATCGCGCTGATTTAGTTTACCTAACGCAAGAAGAAAAATACGAAGCTATTTTAATTGATATTAAAGACTGCCAAGACCGTGGACAACCGGTGCTTGTAGGTACTATTTCGATTGAAAGCTCTGAGTATTTATCACAGTTTTTACGTAAAGAAAAAATTAAGCACAACGTACTTAATGCTAAATTTCATGCGCAAGAAGCTGATATCGTTTCAGATGCAGGCCTACCAGGCACAGTAACTATTGCAACTAACATGGCCGGTCGTGGTACCGATATCGTGTTAGGTGGTAACTGGAACAGTGAAGTTGAAAAACTTGAGAACCCAACTGCTGAGCAAATTGCTGACATTAAAGCAGCTTGGAAAATTCGCCATGATGCAGTAATTGATGCCGGCGGTTTACATATCATTGGTACTGAACGTCATGAGTCTCGTCGTATAGATAACCAATTACGTGGTCGTTCTGGTCGTCAAGGTGATGCTGGCTCAAGCCGTTTTTACTTATCGATGGACGATTCGTTAATGCGTATATTTGCTGGTGAGCGCATGACTAACATGATGCGTAAACTAGGTATGCAACGCGGCGAAGCAATTGAACATCCATGGGTAAATCGTGCAATTGAAAATGCACAGCGTAAAGTAGAAGCACGCAACTTTGATGTTCGTAAACAATTACTTGAGTACGATGATGTAGCAAACGATCAACGTCGTGTTGTTTACTCTCAACGTAATGAACTACTTGAAGAAGGCGATATTTCAGAGACTATTACTGTAATTCGTGCTGACGTTCTTAGTAATCTAATTGACCAGTATATTGCACCGCAAAGCCTTGCTGAAATGTGGGATATTAATGGACTTGAAGAACGCTTAAAACAAGACTTCTTAATTGAATTACCAATTACTCAGTGGTTAGCAGATGACAATAAACTATACGAAGAAAAACTTCGTGAGCGTATTGAAGAATCTGTTGAGCAAGCTTACAAGCAAAAAGAAGAGCAAGTTGGCGACTCTGTTTTACGTCAATTCGAAAAAGCGATTATGTTACAAAGTCTTGATCAGCATTGGAAAGATCACCTTGCTGCTATGGACCACTTACGTCAAGGTATTCATTTACGTGGTTATGCGCAAAAGAATCCTAAGCAAGAGTATAAGCGTGAATCGTTTGAGCTATTCTCTGAAATGCTTGAAAACTTAAAAGTAGATGTTGTAAGCATTCTAAGTAAAGTACAAGTACGTGCAGAAGAAGATGTTGAGAAAGTAGAAGAGCAACACCGTAAAAGTGAAAGTGCTCCTCGTGAATACCAACATGAAGAAGCTGAGAAAGTAGGTGGTGAAGCACCTGAAACAGCCACAGTTATGGCTCGTACAGAACCAAAAGTAGGTCGTAATGACCCTTGTCCTTGTAAATCAGGTCAAAAATTCAAACAATGTTGCGGTAAATTAAAATAGCCCAATATTGTCATTAGCTTATTAAAAAGCGGCGCTAGCGTCGCTTTTTTTTATGGAGTTTTAAAGTAATGACTATAGAAATTGTACATGTAGCTGTTGGCGTTATTAAGAAAAATAACGCTATATTCATTTGTAAACGCGCAGATGAACAACATCAAGGCGGTTTATGGGAATTTCCTGGTGGCAAAGTAGAAGCAGGTGAAAGTGTATTTGTCGCACTTAAACGCGAGCTTATTGAAGAAGTTGGATTAACAATTCATAGCTCTAGCCAACTTATGGTGATTGAACATGACTACGGCGATAAGTGCGTTAAATTAGATGTACACATAGTAAGTAACTTTAGCGGTGAAGCACATGGCGCTGAAGGGCAACCTAGTGAATGGGTAGCAATTAGTGAATTAGAAAATTATAATTTTCCTGAAGCGAATGCTGGAATTATCGAAAAAATAGTTGCCCGATACGCATAATAAATGGGCATAAGTGAGCACAATGAACATCTCAATACAAAATAAGCTAAGCGAACTGTTAGCACTGCCCCCTGAGTTAACTCAAGTTAGTGTAATTGGTAGCGGTCATATAAATAGTACATGGCTACTTAGATGTATTGATAAACAGTTTATTGTGCAAAAACTTAATATTGAAGTATTTAAAAACCCTGCTCAGTTAGTAAGTAATGCAAAACTAATTGAGCAGCATCTAAATGCTAAACAACTGCAAAATAATTACCCTCTTGAAATAATCAAACATATAGCGACACAAAGCGACGAGCGCTTAATAAAAATTGATAGCGCGTACTATCGTATCCTTAACTATATTAGTGACAGTTACAGCGAAGACGTTGTTAAAAATGCGCAACAGAGCGAGCAAGCAGCCTATGCCTTTGGCGTATTTTCTCATGCATTACAAGATTTTGATGCACAACAACTACACTCTGTAATTCCTGATTTTCATAACTTAGCGATGCGCTTTGAGCAATTAAATACCGCAATCACAAATAACCCTGTAAATAGAGTAAAGCACTGCGCTGACGAAATAGAATATTGCTTATCGCAGCAGCATTTAATTACCGAGCTTAGCAACATTGCCAAGCAGATACCGCTTAGAGTGTGTCATAACGATACAAAAATAAATAATATGCTATTTTGTAATACAACTCATAAAGCAAAGGCGGTTATTGATTTAGATACCTGTATGGCAGGATTTAGGCTTTATGATTTTGGCGACATGGTACGCACTTTCTGCTCCCCCGAAGCCGAGGATTCAACAAACTTACACAACGTTGTTATTCGAAAAGATATATTTTCAGCCATTGTTAAAGGCTATGTAACGCCATTAAAAAGTAGCATGAGTAAACAAGAACAAGAAAGCCTGCTACTAGGCGCTAAAATAATGCCGCTCATGTTAAGTGTGCGCTTTTTAACTGATTACTTAAATAACGATGTGTACTTTAAAGTGGCTCATGCAGAGCATAATTTAGAGCGAGCACAAAACCAACTAGCGCTTTATAAAAACATACTCAGTAACGAAAAATGGATGCATGAGTGCTTGATGAGCTAAAGCTTATTTAACCTGAACTCTGGTTAAGAGATTTATTAACGTATTGAATCATGGTGATATTTAAATTTATTTTCTCTAGCCAGAGATTTTTAGTGAAAACAAGGCGAATTTACGCGTCAATAGCTGGCCTATTGCAAGTAAATTCAACGCAGTTAGCGCTGAAAATAGCTGCTTGAGATAGATTTATTATCCATAGTTCAGGTTATTTACAAATTCAAGATACAAAAAAACCAGTAAGCTAAAAACTTACTGGTTTTTTATTAACTTTAAATCGGTCTATTTAGTAAATTACCAAATTTTTACGCGATCTTCTGGTTTGATATACATTTTATCACCTTCTTTTACGTCAAACGCCTCGTAAAACTCAGGCATATTCGACAAGATACCGATTACACGGTAGTGGCTTGGTGAATGAGGGTCTGTTAATAAACGATTACGTAACTCTTCATCGCGATAGTTACGACGCCAAATTTGTGACCAACCCATAAAGAAGCGTTGATCGCCTGTGTAACCATCAATCACTGGTGATTTTTTATCACCTAAAGACAACATATACGCTTTATGCGCAACCGTTAAGCCACCTAAGTCACCAATGTTTTCGCCAAGCGTTAGCTCGCCATTAACACTTGCATCTTCAAACGGTTTATATTCGTTATACTGTGCAACTAAAGCCGCTGTACGCTCTTCAAATTGCTTAAGGTCAGTCTCACTCCACCAGTTACGTAAGTTGCCGTCACCGTCGTATTTAGCGCCTTGGTCGTCAAAACCATGACCAAGCTCATGCCCAATTACTGCGCCAATTGCACCGTAGTTTACTGCATCATCCGCTTCTAAATTAAAGAATGGCGGTTGTAAAATAGCGGCTGGAAATACAATTTCGTTGTTTACTGGGTTGTAATACGCATTTACTGTTTGCGGAGTCATATGCCACTCAGAGCGATCAACTGGTTTACCCAATTTTGCGATCATGTCTGCGTATGCCCATTCGCTATAACGAATGTAATTACCTACTAGCTCATCTGAGTTAATATCCAGCTCTGAGTAATCTTTCCACGTGTCTGGGTAACCAATTTTAGGCGTAAATTTGTCTAGTTTTTCTTTCGCTGCAAGCTTTGTTTCAGGGCTCATCCACTCAAGATTTTCAATAGCAACGCCGTAACCTTTAATTACGTTATCAACTAGCTCTTCCATGCGTGCTTTCGCTTCTGGCGGGAAGTTATCTTTAACGTATACCTTACCTAAAATTTCACCAAGTACACTGTTAGATGCATCAACCGCTTGCTTCCAAAGAGGTGCTTGTTCTTCTACGCCACGAAGTGTTGTGCTGTAAAAGTCAAAGTTAAGGTTAACTAAATCTTCACTAAGTAGCTCTGCATAACCACTTACAAAATGAAATTTTAAGTAGTTTTTCCACGTCGCTAAATCAGTGTCTTTGTAAATAGTAGCAAGTGCTTCTAAGTAGCTTGGTTGACGTACAATAATGTCACTTGCACTCACGCCTGCATCTTTAAAGAATGCAGCTAAATCAAGGTCACCCATCAACTTGCTTGCATCTGCTACTGTCATCTTGTTATAAGATTTAGTTGCATCACGGCTTTGCACACGGCTCCATTGAGCATCAGCTAGTGTTTTTTCAAATGCAAGTACGCTCTTAGCAGCTTCTGCTGCATTTTTAACGCCTGACTTTGTTAAAACATCAGTGATGTATTGCTCGTAAGAAGCGCGAATTTTAGTGAATTTTTCGTCATCTTTTAAGTAATAGTCACGATCAGGTAAACCAAGACCCGACTGAGATAAATACAATGCATACTCGCTTGAGTTTTTAGCATCGTTATTTACAAACCAACCAAACGGTAAAGTACCGCCTTGTTTTTGAATTTTAGCCATTAAACCCACTAAATCAGCTTTAGATTTAACGCTATCAATTGTATCTAATGACGGTTGTAATGGCGTAATACCTAACTCATTACGCGCATCTTTATTCATATAGCTTTTATAAAATGCACCAATTTTGTACTCATCACTGCCTTTTTTAGCGGCTTTGTTTCCGGCTGCAC
The DNA here is from genome assembly GCF_015864385.1 of Pseudoalteromonas sp. SWXJZ94C. Classification (NCBI taxonomy): domain Bacteria; kingdom Pseudomonadati; phylum Pseudomonadota; class Gammaproteobacteria; order Alteromonadales; family Pseudoalteromonadaceae; genus Pseudoalteromonas; species Pseudoalteromonas sp. SWXJZ94C. Next base: position 4,790 of record NZ_JADYXF010000037.1, on the reverse strand, counting down.
TTTCAAGGGCTATTTTCATCGCTTTTTGCGACTCATCATATAACTGCGAAAAAGAACCGTAGTTAGATTTATCACCTGGTATTTCAGTTTTAGCTAACCACTGCCCATTTACATGGTAGTAAAAATCGTCTTGTGCGCGTACTGAACTATCCATATTAGCTAATTCAATACCAAGCTCTAGTGGTTTTTCAGCGGGTGCTGTTACTACAGGAGTGTCGGTTACTTTAGTTTCTTGTTGTTTTTCACCACAACCTACTAAGCCAAGCGCAAGTGCGATACTTGCAGCAGCCATTGTTACTTTATTCATAATGATTCCGTTTGTTAGTTAGAATTTAATACCAACTCCATTAAATTCTTGAATATAGCAGGAGTAAAAATAGCACTGCCTACACGCTTTTACTTAATGGAATGGGTATCAAAGAGCTTTCGATCAATATAAAGCCCACGCAGTATCATAAACCTCATTAAGCCAACAATAAAATGGAATATGTAACAAAGTATTTTGAATGCGGTGAGCTGCCAAATTAGCCCCACCAATAACAAGATGGTGGGTAGTTAAGACTTACTTTTATTTTTTCCGTGAAGCGCTAAACGCTCTAGTTTTTCTTTTAAAGAAGGGGGTGCAGAAGATGCTATCGCGTTTAAGTAATCCGCTGTTTGCTCACTCATTTTACGTGAGTTGGTAACTGCAGGACTGCCCGACTTATTCGCTGTACTTAATCTCTGAGTTGCTTGAGGATTTGCAGTTATTTTTATTTGCCCGAGCTCTGCCATTCCGGCAGCTCTAAAATGTGAAAGCATATCCATTTTCAAATAATTAAGTCTAAGCGCGATAGGTGCAGATACAGCCTCTATCATTAGCGTGCCGTCTCGGTAATTACTGACTCGGCATTTATCACCCAACTTAGGACCCAAAAAATCTTTTAATAGGGTTTGCTGTGTATCAAGTGCTTGGCTTTTGCCTGCATAAGCTGATAAACGATTATTTAACCCCGCCATAATATCGGTTAGCGGTTTTGGTGCATATCTATCTTTAGCCATTTTACACCTCGTAAAAGCTCACTTAGACCCAGAGATAATACTCTAGGTCTAAGTATACACTGCGTATTAATACTACGCGCCGGCTATTTGCATTTGCTCTATTAATACTGAGCCAGTTTGAATACCACCACGGCGTTCTATGTCACCACCAATAGCAGATATGCCTTTAAACATATCTTTTAAATTACCAGCAATGGTAATTTCGCTTACAGGATATTGGATTTCACCATTTTCAACCCAAAAACCAGCAGCACCACGAGAGTAATCACCCGTTACGGTATTTACGCCCTGCCCCATTAGCTCTGTAACTAATAAGCCGGTGCCCATCGTTTTTAATAGTGCAGTTAAATCGTTATGAGTTTGCTCAACAAGCCAGTTATGTATACCGCCAGCATGCCCTGTTGGGGTCATATTCATTTTACGCGCGGCATAACTTGCTAATAAATAAGTTTGTAGCTCGCCGCCTTGAATAATTTCCCTATCGAATGTTTTAACACCTTCGCTATCAAACGGTGACGACGCCAACCCTTTTAAAATATGTGGGCGCTCGGCAATATTCACACAATTACTAAATACTTGTGTGCCTAAGCTATCAAGTAAAAAACTTGATTTACGATAAAGCGCACCACCACCAATTGCCGACACTAAGTGACCAAACAATGAATTTGCAATATCGGCTCTAAAAATAACAGGCACTTTCATTGTGCCTAACTTTTGGCTATTTAATTTAGCCAATGTTTCAGCTGCTGCTTCAAGCCCAACTGCCGCTGCGTCATTTAAACCCGCTTGATCGCGTGCAACAGTATAAGCAGAGTCGCGTTGCATCTGCTCACCATCTTGACCTATTACCATCGTACTAATACTATGACGAGTGCGTGGAAAGCCAGTTATCAAACCATGGCTGTTACCATAAACACGTAGCCCCTGATGCGATGAAAAGCTCGCACCATCAGAGTTAACAATACGCTCATCTGCATTTAGTGCAGCTTGCTCAGCAGCATGACAAAGCTCAATGCCTTCCTCAGGGCTTACATCCCAAGGATGGTATAAATCTAAATCTTTAGGATTAAATTCAAGTAACTCTTTATCAGCAACGCCGTTAAATGGGTCATCAGATGTAAATTTGGCTATATCAATCGCTTTTTCGACTACCATGCGCAATGTTTTTGGGTTTAAATCAGCCGTAGACGCCGAGCCTTTATTATTACCAACATATACACTAATGCCTAAGCCGCCATCTTGGTTAAACTCAATGGTTTCTACTTCACCCATTCGTGTACTAACCGATAAACCAGACGTACTAGACATTGCCGCTTCTGCAGCTGTAGCGCCTAATTTTTTAGCATGTTCGAGTACTTCTGCTACCGCATCTTTAACTTGCGATATTTGAGAATATATTGGATCGTTTTGTTGGCTTTTCATAAATTAAGTCCTGAGCCTTAGAGGCATAATGCACACATTTCTTATATTTAAATGCTAACACACTCAATGCATCACATCAGCTAATATTCCTAAGTATCATATTCATGTATAATGGTAAAAGTTATTTTTATTTAAGAGCACCCCATGGCAAAGAAAAAAGGCAAGCCTGCTGAAATTGAAGAAGAAATTGAATATGTATCAAGAACGGAGCTTAAGCGCGAAGCGCAAGAGTTTCATCAGTTAGGTACTGAAATTGCCAAAATGGGTAAAAAACAGCGCGAACGCCTGCCATTAAATGACGATTTAAAAGCAGCAATGGTGGTTGCGGATAAAATTAGCAATAAAAGCGACGCGTACCGCCGTCACTTAAACTACATTGCTAAAACGTTGCGTACTGTAGAAAACATTGACGCTATTAGAGCGATTATCGATGTAATGCTTAATAAAAATAACCAAGCTGAAGTATTGGTCAAAAAAATTGAGCAATTACGTTCAGATTTAATTGAACAAGGCGATGACCTTATCAATGAGACTATTGAGCAGTTTCCGTCTCTTGATCGTCAGCAAATGCGTCAACTGGTTCGTAATGCGGCAAAAGAAGCGAAAGCTGAAAAGCCAGGTAAAGGTTATAAAGAGTTATTTCAATATCTCAAAGATGCTCATACCGTTACGTATTAATTAGGTCGTATTAAATTATATTTATTAAAAAAGGTGCTTCGGCGCCTTTTTTGTTATAGATCAAACCACCTTCTTACATACTTTTTTATAATCACCATCTAAATAAATACTTAACCTGAACTCTGGTTACTTAGGTGCGCGTGATGATTAAACTTCCACAATGGGATCAAACCCTAATAAACAAATATAATGTGTCTGGCCCGCGTTATACCTCGTATCCCACCGCTCTATCACTGCGTGACGGGTACCAGCAACAAGACTTAATAAGCGCTATAGAATCGTCAACGAGTCGTTCACTTTCTTTATATATTCATATCCCGTTTTGTAGTCAGCTTTGCTACTACTGTGGCTGTAATAAAATAATTACCCGCCATCAATCTAAAGCAGATACGTATCTCGACTTTTTAGCAAAAGAAATTACTGCCCAAGCGCATTTATTTAAAAGCTACACGGTTGAGCAATTACATTTAGGTGGCGGTACTCCCACCTTTTTAACCGCAAAACAAATGACCCGTCTAATTAAGCTTTTAGAGGAGCACTTTAATTTTACAAGTACCACGGAGCGCGGCATTGAAATAGACCCACGCTCACTTGCTGATAATATGCTTGTTGATTTAAGGATGCTTGGCTTTAATCGTGTCTCGTTTGGTATTCAAGACTTTAACGACGACGTGCAACTTGCTGTTAATCGCCCGCAAAATGCAGATACGGTTAAGCAATTAATTACACAAGCTCGCGAGTTGGGATTTCAATCGATTAATGCAGATATGATTTACGGGCTACCACTGCAAACACCACAGAGCTTTAAGCAAACTATAGAGCAACTTATTGAGCTAAGCCCTGATCGTGTGTCCGTTTTTAATTACGCGCACTTGCCAGAGCGCTTTGCCGCACAGCGTAAAATTAAAGATGCAGATTTACCTAATGCACACAATAAACTCACCATGTTTAAAAATACGCTAGAGCAGATGACGCAAGCTGGCTATCAATTTATTGGTATGGACCACTTTGCAAAAACCGATAACGAACTAGCTGTTGCACAAAATGAAGGCAAGCTACATCGTAATTTTCAAGGTTATACAACACATGGAAATTGCGATTTATTAGGCTTGGGCGTGTCATCAATTTCGCAAATTGGCACTGCTATTTTACAAAATCAAAAAGAATTAAAACATTATTACCACAGCGTAGAAACACAAAGCGGCTGTGCTCTTAATAAAGGTATGCACTTAACACGTGATGATGTAATTCGTGCTGATGCAATTAAACAGCTCATTTGCCAATTTGAATTAGATATACAAGTGTTTAGCGAAAAGCATGCACTTATATTTAATGACTACTTTGAGGATGCATTAGTAGCGCTTGCGCCACTTATAAAAGATGAACTAGTCACTATAATTGATAATAAAATTAGCGTAACGCCACGCGGTAACTTATTTATTCGTATTATTTGCATGTGCTTTGATGCTCATTTACAAAAACAAATAAATGCGACGCGTTTTTCTCGGGTAATTTAACTGATACTAGGGCGTGTTGATCTTTGCGGTATAAAAAACAAACAGCATGAGGATAAGGTATAATTGAATTCGCTAAAAAACGTTACACCGAACCCTCATGCCAAGATTAATGTTAACAGACGCGACATGGAA
>NZ_JADYXF010000036.1:0-56000 GCF_015864385.1 Pseudoalteromonas sp. SWXJZ94C | reverse complement strand
CGGCCAAAGGGATCAGACTGTAAATCTGACGGCTCAGCCTTCGCTGGTTCGAATCCAGCTCCCTCCACCACTTTTCTACTTCTTATCTAGTAATTCATCTGTTTTATACAAACTATTTAAAATACCCACTGCAAACTACTTCCATGTATTTTTAACCATTGTGATGCTGCTTTATATTCAGGATAAAACGTTTCAACCCGTTGCCAAAATGCTTTACTGTGATTTAAATAACGCAAATGTGCTAATTCATGAACTATTACATAATCTATAATGTGGTGAGGCGCACAAACAAGATGCAAATTAAACGTTAGCTCACGTTTACTATTACAACTTCCCCACTTTCGCTTATAAACTCCAATATTTAAATTCTCAGGTAATATCTCTTTCATTTGAGTGCAGTAATAAGCTAATTGCATTTCTATATAGGCAGTTAACTTCTCTTTTAAATATGCTTCCAATAACTTTTGATGCTTTTGTTGCTGATGCTTAACACGAGAAGATACCGTAATTAATAATCCCTCATCTAAATAAGGTTTTACTGCAGAGTCAGGACCTTGCTCAAACCGTAAATTAACTACTTCTGAAAAAAGACGTATTTGTTCTTTTTCAAAGGGGTATTGTTTGGTATCAGTTGCATTAAGCTGCTTTCGTAACTGGGCATCTACCCACTGTTTTTTTTCATGTAACCAGCTATCAATTTGATTTTTTGCCACATAACTAGGAGCATATACCGTCACTTTTTGATTGTGCACTTTAATAGCAACTGTTTTTCGTCGGGCACTTTTTTTTAGCTGGTACTCAAACACAATAACGTCTCATAAATAAATTTTATATGCTGATGCAATAATATCGTATCTACTGCGTATATTTAATACTTATATTTACATAATAAAATTGCCTCTTATTTAATAATTAGCATTGTAACCTTCTTTACTTGTAGTTTTATAACTAACGAAATCGTATTAATAATTTAAAGTTGTTTTTTATAGTTCAAAAAACATATAGCCCCAATCTAAATATAAAAGTTAAAGCGATATTTGAGTAATAAAAGATAATTATTAGTTATAAAGTTGTTGTTTTAAGGCATTCGTGGAATTAACAGTTTATTTATTAAGAAATTACATTAAAATAAAAATATAAAGACTATATTTTGAGCCGCTATGTTATCCGCATTTTTCATTAAAGACCAAGATCCAAGCTTAATTGTGAATGGGGTTTACGATCCTGTTTTGGTATCGATGTCTGTTTTAATTGCAATATTTGCTGCATTTTTTACAACTAAGCTCATTGATTTAGCAAAAGAGACTAAATTTCCAAGTTATCAACGTATCGCTAATATAACGGCAGCAACTGTTTTTTCAGCCGGTATTTGGAGTATGCATTTTATTGGTATGCTGGCTTTTTCGTTGTGTACTAATATCAAGTACGATCCAACTATTACATTGTTATCTTTTATTCCCGCATTTTTGGCCTGCCAATATGCTGTATCAATGCTGGTAAACAGTAATGGTAATTTTAAAGTATTAGCTATCTGCTCAGTATTACTCGGCTCAGGTATAGGTACCATGCATTACAGTGGCATGGCTGCAATGGAACTCTCTCCATTATTGCGTTACGATCCTTTAATGTTTGGGCTTTCAATTATTGTTGCAGTGGCACTTTCTTTCATTGCTTTATATTGTCGTTTCAACCTTGAAAAAGTATTCCCAAATTTAACCTCTCTCCAAAACCGCTCAATTAGCGCTCTTATTCTAGGTTCAGCCGTCGCAGGCATGCACTATATGGGAATGGCAGCAACGCGTTTTGTTGCAACCTCTCCACTGCTATACGACGATGTTAATGCTACAGCAGGTCTTACTTTTGTCGCTATCGCGGTTGCCACAGCAACGGTCGCAATAACAAGTGTAGTTGCCGTTCTTAACGGCATGGTTAGATATAAAATGTTGCTGGAAGAAAAGTCGGCTGATGAGTCTCGTTTAAATGCTATTTTAGGCACCGCTATTGATGGCATTGTGACAATAGATCATAAAGGCGTGATTTTGAGCTTTAACGAATCAGCGAGTAAAATTTTTGGTTGGCGTGAAAGTGAAGTACAAAGCAAGAACATAAAAATGTTAATGGACGATACCATCGCAGCACATCACGATAGCTATCTTTCAAGTGCTAAAAATGTTGATTTAGGCAAGGTCATTGGTGTTAACCGTGAAATATTAGCAAAACATAAAAATGGTCACTTATTCCCTATTCGCTTGGGTGTAGGAGAGGTAAACCAACCAGGACAAAACCCGTTATATGTTGGTTTTATAACTGATTTAAGTGAGCAGCGAAAACTACAACGAAACATTATTGAAAAAGAACAAAAATATCGCTCTTTAATAGACAATATGCCAGGTGTCGTGTTTCGATGTAAATTTGATATTAATTGGACTATGTTATTTATAAGCCCCAGAATATTAGAATTAACGGGCTATAAATCAGAGGAATTTACTGAGCATTGCATCGAGTTTAACGATCTTGTTTTAAAAGTTGACCAACAACCTATCCTAGATGCTATTACATTAGCTATTGAAGAAAAACGACAATATTCTATTGAATATAGAATTAGGCATAGAAATGGCAAAATTTTATGGCTTTTAGATAAAGGTAGTTTTGATTTTTCAGATAAAGCGACACCGCAATGGATTGACGGCGTACTAGTCGATATTACTGAACGAAAAGAATACGAAGCAAAATTAGAAAAATCTAAACTCCAAGCAGAAGAAGCCGCGTTTGCAAAGCAATCTTTTATGGCTAATATGAGCCACGAAATACGCACGCCTATGAATTCAATTATTGGTTTTAGTGACTTGTTAATGGATACCCCACTAGATCAAGAACAACAAAAACATCTTATTACCGTTAATAATGCCGCACGTTCTTTGTTACGTCTACTTAATGAAATTCTTGATTCAGCAAAATTAGAGCGCGGCAAACTGACTATAGAACCAATTCACTTTAGTTTAAAACCTGTAATAGATAGTATTATTTCTACCTTTTGGCTTGAAGCTAAAAAGAAAGATCTTAACCTAACTCTCGATATTAAAGCATCTGTACATACAGCCTACTATGGTGACCCTGATCGAGTAAGACAGGTGCTTACTAATCTTATAGGTAATGCTATAAAATTTACCGAACAAGGCTCTGTAACCGTCACCGTAAGTACAACACAAAACGAGCACCTGTTTTTTGAAGTTCAAGATACGGGTATTGGTATTGCTAAGGATCGTGTAAAAGCTGTTTTTCAGCCTTTTGAACAAGCAGATGGCACAACTACACGTCGATTTGGAGGCACTGGGCTTGGTACAACGATAAGTAAGCAACTTGTTGAACTTATGGGCGGTACAATTAATCTAGTGAGTAACATAGGCAAAGGCACTTGCTTTTACTTTTCATTACCATTAGAGGAAGGTGACGAAACTAAAATAGATTATTTTGACGGTCTACATACTCAGCTACCAGCGCTAAGAGTGTTAGTTGTTGATGATATAGAACAAAATACAGAGCTTCTTTCGTTGTTACTTTCTCGCGATCAACACATAGTAACTAAAGCGAGTAATGGGCTTGAAGCCATTGATATTTTTGAGAAACAAGATTTTGATGTTATTTTAATGGATATACATATGCCTGAATGCGACGGTATTGAGGCAACAATTAAAATACGCAAAATTGAAAAACAAAGGCAATTAAAATACACACCTATTATCGCCTTAACAGCGAGTGTGTTACAGCAAGATAAACTGACTGCAAAAAAAGCAGGTATGAACGGTTTTGCAAACAAACCAGTCGATATAAATCAACTAAACCAAGAAATTGCTCAAGTTTTAGGCCTGGGTTTAGCAAAAGAAATTGTAATATCGCAAACAGACCCTAGTGCCCAACACATTGATTTTGAAAAAGGCTTAGCTTTATGGGGCTCTAGGTGCAAACAATTAACTGAAATCACTAAATTTACTAATGACACAGACAAACGATTTGAAACTCTATTAAACGAACCGCTATCTGATATAAAAGATATTGATAGTTTAATTCATACCCTGAAAGGTGTTGCTGGAAATCTAGGTCTTAGTACTTTAATGAAGCTATTAGCCAGTTTAGAACAAGCAACCGATGCTAATATTGATGGTATTTTATCGGCAATAAAAAATGAGCTTGCCGTCATAACTAAGTTACTAGCAAGTAGTGTGTGTAAAAAACCAGATAATACAGTTGAAGAGACCGATACATTATCAATAACTGAAATAAAAGCACTTTGTGAGCAACTTTACCAAGATGCCAAAAATGCTGAACTTAATGATGATCTACTTACTCAATTACAACGTAACCCTGCATCACAATTTAAAGAAAATATAGCTGATATAGCAGACGCATTTGATGAGTTCGATTTCGATGCCGCAGAAGTGAAATTAGAAACTTTACTTGAAAAATTAACACATGAATGAGTATTAATTAATGGATTTTTCTTCCGATAGGCCACGTATATTAATTGTTGACGATGAGCCAGCAAATCTAAAAGTAATGCGAGAAGTGTTAGGTAATCAATATCGAATGTCTTTTGCTAAATCAGGAGATGCAGCCCTTGCTTTGCTAGAAAAAGATCTGCCACAGCTCATTTTACTCGATATTATGATGCCAGATATGAATGGCTTTGAAGTATGTCAATTAGTAAAAAGCAATCCAAAAACATCTCATATTCCAGTTGTTTTTGTAACCGCCTTAGGTGATGAAAGTGATGAATTTAAAGGTTTTGAGCTTGGTGCTGTAGATTATATTACTAAGCCTATTAGTCCTGCAATTGTAAGAGCAAGGGTTAAAACACATCTTTCACTTGTGCAAGCTGAACAACTAAAACAAGCCCATGTAGATTTAGTACAGCGATTAGGGCGCGCTGCAGAGTATAAAGATACCGATACGGGTGAGCATATTGTTCGAATGAGCCAATATTGCAAAGTACTTGCATTAGCATTAGGTATGCCAGAGCATCAGGCTGAATTATTACGCCAAGCCGCCCCTATGCACGATGTTGGTAAAATCGGCATTCCAGATGCTATCTTATTAAAGCCTGGACGACTAACAAGCGAAGAATTTGATCATATGAAAAAGCATGCTGTTATAGGTGCGCAAATTTTAGCTAATTCATCATCTCCTTTATTGCAACTTGCTCATAGGCTGGCAATTGAACATCATGAAAAGTGGGATGGTACCGGCTACCCTAATGGGCTAAAAGCTGAAGAAATATCAATAGAAGGTCGAATCGTTGCTATAGCAGACGTATTCGATGCACTTACATCTAAACGCCCTTACAAAGAAGCTTGGAGTGTTGAAGAAACAGTTTCACATATGCAAAAACAAGCCGGAATTCATTTCGACTCTGCTCTAATGGAACTATTTATCAGTAAATTAGACGATATTCTTGCTATAAAGAATGAAAATCAAGGAAGTTAATCTTTCTTAGCTGAATGAGACCCTAAGCTAACTTTTGGAAAATAAGATTTAATATAAGTGTAGTCGTGAGAAGTAATCTCATGGCTATTGCCGCTTTCGTCTTTAAAGTACATAGAAAATGTTACACCATGATCTGCTAAAATTACTTTTATATTTAAACACTCAAAATGTGAAAGCCACTGTATAAACTGCTCGCCAGTTGCCAAAAATGCAATCCCTTTACTGCATCCCTCTCCTTCAAAAAGTGCTAAACGAGTTGTTAAACTAGCATCTTCAAGAGTTAAAGGTCCTTGCCCACTCTCATTCCAAAAGGCAAGCTCGGTTACTACGCTAAAACCTAAAACATGTTCATACCACTTAACGGCATTAGCTAAGTTATCAACATTTAAATGACAATGATCGATACCAGATAATGTAGGTGTGTTTGTATTATTCACATTACTCACCAATTTCTGACTTTAATTGTTCTAAAAATTCGTGCATGTACGTTGTACGTCTTTTAGCTTCATCTTTAGCTGATGGCGTATTCATGCTATCTGCAATATGTAATAACTTTATAAAAAAATGATCAAGCGTGTATTTCTTATCATCGGCTTCACGTTCAATACAAAAAGGGTCTTCTGGATTATACAATAACCGAGAAATTGAGCCACCAACCTTCATGCACCTGCTCACCCCAATAGCGCCCAATGCATCCATTCTGTCTGCATCTTGTACTATTTGCGCTTCAACAGTTTTAATTTTTATATTGGCGCTGAAGCTATGTGCTGCAATTGCATGATGAATCTCATCAAAAAGTGATTCGTCATAATTAACAGATTTTAAAAACTCTAGTGCTTTATCTGCAGCCATAGTAGAAGCTTTTGCACGATCGGGATGATTTTTAGCTACGGCTACACAGTCGTGCATCCACGCTGCCGGTAACACTACCGACATGTTTGCCTGCTCTGCATTACACAATTGTATTGCAACGCGCACCACTCGCTCTATGTGTGTAATGTCGTGAGCTACATCGGCATGCACCAAAGAGGTTATAAATTTTCTACATTGTGAATTAAGCATTTCTAAATCGGGGCTTAAAATGGCGTCAGGCACTAATAGGTTCCAAAAGCTAATGAATCGATGAATTACCCGTACTTTACCGTGCTTTATGCCCCTCTTGCAAAACATTCATTGTATGTTGCTCGTTGCTTGACTAAAATACAGCGCTTATTTATTACTACTGAGAAGCCCTATGTCATCTGCCGTTTACCTACAAGCTGGTCGCGATAAATCATTAAAAAGAAAACACCCTTGGTTATTTTCAAAAGCCATCAAAAAAATTAAAGGTAAACCAGGATTAGGCGACACAGTAACGATTCATGACAGTGAAGGTAAGTTTTTAGCAACAGCCGCTTACAGCCCTCATTCACAAATTCGTGCTCGTGTTTGGAGCTTTGACGAGAAAGAAGTAATCGATCAAAACTTTTTTGAACGCCGTTTACGCCGCTCATTAGAAGCACGTAGCCAAGTAATTGAAGAAGGCGGGTTAACAGGCTTTAGATTATGTGCTGCGGAATCTGATTACCTACCTGGCGTTACAATCGACAAGTTTGATAACGTATTAGTGTGTCAGCTATTAAGTGCTGGTGCTGAGCGTCATAAAGGCGAAATTGTAGGCGCACTAATGTCTATTTTCCCTGGATGTAGTATTTATGAGCGCTCTGACGTAGAAGTACGTAACAAAGAAGGCTTAGAGCCAATTAAGGGTGCACTTTGGGGTAATGAACCAACACAGCCAGTACTTATTGATGAAAATGGTTTTAAAATTGAAGTCGATATAATTAATGGTCATAAAACAGGATTTTATTTAGACCAACGCGATAGCCGTGCTGCACTTGAACGCTTTTCAAAAGGTAAAACCGTACTTAACTGCTTTAGCTACACAGGTACATTTTCATTATACGCTTTGCGTGGTGGATGTGAGCATGTAACTAATGTAGATGTATCTCAACCTGCTTTAGATACAGCAAAGCGTAACGTTGAACATAATAACTTAGATTTAGATAAAGTTGATTTTGTTAAACAGGATGTATTTAAGTTACTACGCCAATACCGCGATGAAGGCAGACAGTTTGATACTATAGTAATGGATCCACCTAAGTTTGCTGATAATAAAGCACAGCTAACAGGTGCATGTCGTGGTTATAAAGATATCAACATGATTGCCATGCAAATACTTAAACCAGGTGGAACGCTATTAACGTTTTCATGTTCTGGTTTGATGGAGCAAAATTTATTTCAAAAAGTAGTCGCTGATGCAGCACTTGATGCGGGTAAAGACCTACTTATAATGGAGCGCTTGAATCAAGCTGCCGATCACCCTATCGCAGGTAGTTACCCTGAAGGCTTTTACTTAAAAGGCTTAATCTGTAAGGTATATTAATAACTAATGATTCAATTTAATTAGTTAAACTGAATGATTTCAAGCCCTGCGGTTATAGTGCCATCATCTTCTTTGCTGGCACGTATTACTTTAGCCGTTGCCTTTAAAGGGGCAATACTTGGATGAGTAGACGCTATATCAACAGATAAAATAGTGTTTGGTTCGAGTAAATCATCTAAATGCAGCGACAACCCCGTCGCACTTAAATCTGTACACTCTGCTGTATAGTTTAAACCCGCAACAGGTTCTATTGTTGTTAAATTTGCAGGCGTATTCACCTGCATACGTCTAAAGTTTCGTTTGTCGTCTGTAAACATATTACCCTCTACACAATCGTATTAATTTGCTCTAGTAATACACCCATAGAAAAAGGCTTTACTACATAAGCATCACATCCGGCATCAAATCCAGCTTGTTTTTCAAGTGGCGATTCAAGTCCTGAAACCATAACAACGGGAATATTTTTTGTTTCTGGGGTATGTTTAAGCATTCTACATGTATCATAACCATCAAGCCCTGGCATACATACATCTAGTAATATAATGTCCGGAGGATTAGCAATTGCCGATGCAAGGCAACTTTGCCCAGAGTCAGCGTAGCTAACCTCAAACTTTGATGCTAGCCCAGCTTTGAGTATCTCGTAATTAAAATACTCATCGTCTACCACTAACAAATGTTGTCTTCTCGTTTCATTCAATGAGGACATGTGTATGCCGTTTCCTTCTCATAACAAAAAATAAATCCTTCTATTAAGGTACTAAGCTTAATAGAAAATGCAAGTTTTATTCAATTTCTTTTATCGCATTTAATACACGTTTAGCAGAAATTGGATAAGGCGTACCTAACGTTTGTGCGAATAATGATACTCTTAGCTCTTGCTGCATCCAAAAAATAGCTTCTACTTCTGGTGGATGAGGCATACCTTTTGGTGTTTTATTAGCTAATTTCTTATACTCTAATGCTACTTTATCTAGCTCAAGTACACATAGCCTATCTTTGTTAGGGTCTACAGGCAGTTTTTCTAAACGCTTTTGAATCGCTTTTAAATAACGAATTAAATCCCCTAGTTTCATTGCACCATGTTGGCTAACAAAACCTTTAAAAATGAGTGATTCCAGTTGAGATTTAATGTCGCCATGCGCGGTTATCATAGTTAAATCAACTCGCCCTTTCATTTTTTTATGTAAAACATGGGCAATACTTAAAACTTGTTCAACTTGGACTGCAATTTCTACAACAGCATCACCTAACTCACCGCGTATATGCTCTTTTACATTTTCAAATGCATCACTGGTACGAATATCCCCGTACTTAACTAACAGGCTATCTACGCCAGAAGCTATACAATCATCAATTAGGTCAGCTATTTTACCAAACGGATTAAAATACAAACCAAGCTTAGCTTTGTTTGGTAAATTTTGCTGTAAATATTTAATTGGCGATGGCACGTTTAACAATACTAAGCGGCGCAAACCTTGTTGGTGCGATACTTGTGCTTTAACTTCGTTATCAAAAAGCTCAACTGCAGCACTTGATTTTTTATCCACCAGCGCAGGGTAAGCCTTTATTTCATACTGCCCTTGCTTTTTAACATACGAGCTAGGTAACTCGCCAAAATCCCATTGTGTTAAATCTACTTTTTCTATGCCTTTATCGGCTACTTTAGATAACGTTTGAGTCACTTCGCCTTGTAACTCAGCTTTAAGCTTAGCTAAATCAAGCCCGCGTGCGAGTAATTTATCGTTATCATCACGTACTTCAAACTGAAAACGTAAATGCGGTGCAAGCGCGCTCAAATCCCATGCCTCTGGGTCTACTCGCACGCCGGTCATTCTTAGTAAGCGATTGCTCAATGACTCAATTAAATTACCTTGCATTGGTTCTATTGCAGCAAGTACAGCATCTGCATAATTAGGCGCTGGTACAAAGTTACGACGAAGTGATTTAGGCAGCGATTTAATTAGTCCACTTATCAACTCATGTCTAAACGCTGGTATATGCCAATCAAAACCAATCTCTTGAACTTGGTTTAGCAAGGCAACCGGAATTTGTACAGCAACACCATCTACTGCTTGTCCAGGGTCAAAATGATAAGCAAGCGGTAAAATTAAATTATCTTGTTGCCATGTATCAGGGTAATCAAACTCTGTAATACTATTTGCACCGTGCTGCATTAACTCTTCGCGGGTCATGTGCAAATAGTGCTTATTTTGCTGTTTTTGGGTTTTATACCATTTTACAAATGCAGCACGATTATTGATCTCTTTTGGAATCTTTTTATCGTAAAACTCAAATAATGTTTGCTCATCAACTAAAATATCACGACGACGCGATTTATTTTCAAGAACTTGAATATCTTCAATTAATTCACGATTAAACTGTAAAAAGCTTTCATTTAAACCGAGATCTTGTTCTACCAGTGCAGTACGAACAAACAGCTCTCTACTTACTTTAGGGTCGATGTTGCTATAAACACATCGGCGCTTATTAACGACTAGTAAACCGTAAAGTGTTTGTTGTTCAAACGCGATTACTGCACCAGGCTTTTTCTCCCAATGAGGTTCTGTATAACTACGCTTAACCAAGTGCTGAGCCAAAGGTTCAACCCAGTTAATATCAATTTTAGCGTTAATACGTGCGTATAATTTACTTGTTTCTACAAGCTCCGCCGACATCATCCATTTAGGGCTTTTCTTAAATAATCCCGAACCCGGAAATATATAAAACAGGCTATTACGTGCACCTTTATAAACTTGTTTTTCATCTTTAAAGCCAATATGACTTAGCATACCGCTCAATAACGCTTTGTGGATAAGTTCGCCATCAGCCGCTTGGCTGGTTGCTTTCATACCCATTTCGTTGCATACAGTACTTATTTGATAAACAATATCTTGCCACTCACGCAAACGCATATACGCTAAAAAATCTTTTTGACACAACTTTCTAAACTGACCATTAGTCAGATCACTTTGCTGCTCTTCTAAGTAATTCCATAGATTTAAAAAAGCGATAAAATCTGAATCTGGATCATCAAAGCGTCCGTGTTTTTCATTTGCAGCGGCACGTTTTTCTTGAGGTCGCTCACGGGGATCTTGAATCGAAAGCGCAGCAACAATTATAATAACTTCTCGTAGTGCGCCAAGCTTATGCGCTGTTAACACCATTTTAGCTAAACGAGGGTCAACGGGTAATCGGCTAAGCTCTCTACCCGATTGCGTTAAACTCGTTTTGCTATCTCGCTGTGCAGGTTTTACCGCTTGTAGCTCTTCGAGCAGCATTAAACCATCGTTAATATTACGGCTATCTGGAGCTTGCACAAACGGAAACTGTGCCATATCACCAAGCCCAAGTGCTAACATTTGTAAAATTACAGAGGCTAAATTGGTACGTAGTATTTCGGGATCTGTAAATTCAGGTCGCGATATAAAGTCATCCTCAGCGTATAAACGGATACAAATACCCGCTTCAACACGCCCACAACGACCCATACGCTGATTAGCACTTGCTTGTGATATAGGTTCTATTGGTAAACGCTGAACTTTTGTACGGTAGCTATAACGGCTTATACGCGCAGTTCCTGGGTCTATTACATAACGAATACCCGGCACGGTTAATGATGTTTCGGCTACGTTTGTCGATAAAATAATATGGCGACGAGAATGCGGTGCAAATATACGGTTTTGCTCTGCGTTCGATAAACGAGAATAAAGCGGCAACACGTCGGTGTGTTTTAAATTACGCTTGCTGAGTGCATCAGCTGTATCGCGTATTTCACGCTCACCATTTAAAAAGATCAGTATATCGCCAGGACCTTCAGCACAAAGCTCGTCAACCGCATCAAAAATACCTTGCAGTTGATCGCCTTCTGCTTCCATATCATCTTTATTAATGTCGGTAATCGGGTTATAACGCACATCAACAGGGAAAGTACGTCCCGACACTTCAATAATTGGCGCATCATCAAAATGTTTAGAAAAGCGCTCAGGGTCAATGGTTGCAGAGGTAATGATTATTTTTAAATCAGGGCGTTTAGGAAGTAGGTTTTTTAAATAACCTAAAATAAAGTCAATATTTAAACTACGTTCATGCGCTTCATCAATAATAATAGTATCGTATTGATTTAAAAAACGATCTTGCTGAATTTCTGCCAGTAAAATACCGTCGGTCATTAATTTAACGTAAGTATTATTTGAAACCTGATCGCTAAAACGAATTTTAAAGCCAACTTGCTGACCAAGTTCACACTTCATTTCTTCTGCAATACGATTGGCAACTGTACGTGCAGCTAATCGACGTGGTTGAGTATGACCAATTAAGCCATCAACACCTCGACCAAGCTCTAAACACATTTTAGGGATTTGCGTGGTTTTCCCCGAGCCCGTTTCGCCGGCAATAATAACCACTTGGTTATTTGCTATAGCGTTTTTAATCACATCCTTTTTTTGACTTACTGGCAATTGCTCTGGGTAAGTCACCTTAGGAAGATTAGCTAAACGTTTATCACGAAACTCTTGGCTACGGGTAATATCAGCCGCTATTTTTTCAAGCGCGTGTGCATGTTTGCTTTCATCTGTTATTTTTTTTACGCCATGTAAGCGTTTTTTGAAAATGAATTGATCTTTTTTTAAGCACGTTTTTAGTTCGCCAAACAGCTGACCTAGGTTTACCACCCGCATACCTTACAAAATTAGTAAAAGAGTCGTAATTATATCAAATTAAATGGCTGGGGTTAATCCTACAAAACGTATAACAACTACACGTTTATTATATAAAAGGATTAGTTACTCACTTAAACCAATTATTCATCGTTAAAAATGCCCACATAGGTTGCTTGCGTGTTCGATTTGCTCGCGCGATACATTCCAGAAGTATTAAACGGCAAACTAATATTACCTTTAGTATCAATAATAATAACGCCACCAGTACCGCCAATCGGTTTAAGTACGCCGTTTATAACATCATTCCCCGCATCAGCAATGGTTTTACCCTGATACTTAACACGTGCACAAATATCACTGGCTACATTGTAACGAATAAAATACTCGCCATGCCCAGTTGCCGATACAGCACACGATTCATTCTCAGCAAATGTACCGGCGCCAATTACTGGTGCATCACCAACACGACCATAACGTTTTGCCGTCATACCTCCCGTTGATGTACCTGCCGCTAAATTACCATTTTTATCCAACGCTACAGCGCCAACAGTACCCATTTTATAATTATTAGGTAACGCCTTATGTGCGGCTTGATACGCTTTGCTGGCTGCTTTCGCTTTATCTAATTTTTGTTTTGCTTTTATCAGCGCTTCATAACGATGGGGTGTATCAAATAAGTTATTTTCAATTAACGTTACGCCTTGCTCTTTAGCAAACTCCTCAGCCCCTTGACCACTTAGCATTACATGTACAGAATTTTCCATTACTAAACGCGCTAAATTAATTGGGCTCTCTATATGCTTTACACCTGCCACTGCACCTGCTTGGCGATTTCGTCCATCCATAATCGACGCGTCGAGTTCATGGCTTCCTTCATAAGTATATACCGCACCACGACCAGCATTAAAATAAGGCGACTGTTCCAGCACTTCAATAGCCGCTGTAACCGCATCTAAACTTTCACCACCAAGTTCAAGTACTTTGTAACCAGTTTCAACGGCTTCACTTAGTTTATCTCGGTAAAGTTGCTCTTGCTCTGGTGTAAACCGTGCTTTTTCGATTGTGCCAGCCCCACCATGAATCGCAATAGCAAAAGGAGTCTCCACGCTTAACGCATCATTACTTAACGTTAAACAGCTGCTGGCAGTAATTGCAAATAATAATTTTTTCATAGTGGACTCTCAGGGTTTATAGGCTATTTATACAATTTGAATTGTTGTGGCTAAAATTTCAACTAAAGTGAGTTTAATGACATAAAAAAAGCGCCCTAAGGCGCTTTTTAAATTTAACGTGTTTTTAATTAAGCTTGTTTAGCTTTTAAACGCGCTAAACGTGCTACTTGGTGTGTAGACGTTAGGAAAGAATAAATTGGTGCTAAATAACCGCGTTTACGAAGTTCTAAGAAGTCTGCATCGCTTAAGCTATTTAATTTTTTCTCATCGATAAGGTAAATACCGTTGATGTCTTTTTTCTCGCCTTTAATATCTACTGTTAGCGTTTGTGCTACTAGTAACTCTTTATCAGCAAGGAATTTAGTGAACGCGTCAGTCACTTGAGAAAACTCAATGAACGATACTAGCGCTTCTTTACGACGTTTAAGGTAATCAGTTTCTTCGCCGTTTTCAAACAACGCGTTACCTTCTTCTTTACCTACAAGTGAACTGCCTTCATCAAGCACGATACCAAATTGATCTTGGTCAGGGTGTTTAACAAGACCTAATGGGTAACGAGTAGACGCCATTGGTGCAAATGCAGCTGTCCATTTACCATCTTCAACAAAAAGGTTTTCGCCTGGCTCAAGACCAAACATAGCAACGGCTTGATAAGTATCATTTTCGTTATTTTTAACGAATGACATTGGAAACTCGTTTGCTACACGTGCAAACTCATGTGCAACTACTGGCACTAAATGTTGAGTTTTCATAAATTCTACGTTGATGCCATTTTTAATTTTAATGTCGGCATGTTTTTCGTTGTGTAAAGGCTGTACTTGTTGCTCCGCCATGATACTGCTCCGTTTATTTTTAAATTATATAATTCATTGTTAATACCTTTAGGCTAATGCTTTTGAAACCAAAAAGGAAGGGAAACTTTTATGACAACCGTCATGAAAAAATAAAATTTAAATAAATCTGTACGTTGCCAAAAAACATACAAGTAATAAAATTAAAATGTGCTTAAAAATAATACGTTACATGGCTAATACCTATACAGACCCAGCGTTTTAATTAACAAAAGTTAACACTTAAAATATTATTTCTTTGTTTTTAGCGAGTGATATTTAAGCAAACAAAAAGGCAGCTAAAATTAGCTGCCTTTTCTAAATGTACATTAAACGTCTAATTTTTAAATTAAGGCGCCCAATACACTTCAATATTTATACTTGGGTGATTAAGTACAGCGCGTAATGGCATGTCGTTTACATTACCATCCGCTCTAGCTTGTTTGTAAACAGCGAGCTTTTCTTCACCGCTAATTAAAAGCTTAACGACTTTTGATTGTGCAATCGCATTTAAGGTCAGGCTCATTCGCTCTGTAATACTTCCTGTAACATCACTTTGTATTGCATTAATAGCGCATACAAGGTTCTCGGTCGTTAAACCGTTCTCTAAACCTTCAGCATTAGGAAAAAGCGACGCAGTGTGTCCATCAGGACCCATACCTAAAATAGTTACATCAAACGGGCGTTTTAATGCACCAAACGCATTTTCACATACATTGGTACCTTGCTCTGCTGTTTGTGCTTCATTTTTCATAGTAATGAAATTTGCAGCAGCACCATGATTTTGAAGTAATGTGCTTTTTATAAAAGCTTCGTTACTTTTTTCGTGAGTTGGCTCTACCCAGCGCTCATCAACCATTGCAACATCAACATTTTGCCAATCTAAATCAAGCGTCGATAAATGTTTATATGCAGGTGCTGGCGACGAGCCGCCAGATACCATTAATACAGCACGTCCATCATTTGCTATACCATCACGTAAAGATTGCTCTAGCGTGGCAGAAAGCTCTGCTGTTAGTTCGTCTTTACTGTTAAAAAACTTTTCAACTAGTGTCGCCATTACTTATGCCTTATCGCCAGTGTTAAACCAAACATGGTTATTTTCTGCCAATAGTTCATCAGCATCATCCGGTCCCCAACTACCAGCACGGTAAAGCGCAGGTTTACCCTTTTCTTGCCAACGGTCGATAATTGGATCAATCCATTTCCATGCTTGACGAACTTCGTCGCGATGAATAAATAGCGAAGGATTATTTGCAGCCGCATCTAGCATTAAGCGCTTGTATGCATCTGAATGAAAACCATTGCTATAAGCTTGTGAAAGCTCAATGTTCATTGTTACTGGCTCTAGCTGCATTTGAAGGTTATCAAGGCGCTTAGACATAAGCGTTAATTGAATTGTTTCCTCTGGTTGCAAGCGAATAACAAGACGGTTTGGTTCGATATTACCTACATCATCTTCGTATATATTGTGTGATACTTTTTTGTATTCAACCACAATTTCAGCACAGCGTTTAGCCATACGTTTACCTGTACGAAGATAAAATGGAACACCGGCCCAACGCCAGTTATCAATGTGTGCACGAATAGCTACAAACGTTTCCGTTTTACTTGAACCTTCTTTTAGCTCTTCTAAGTAACCTGGTACAATTTTACCGTTTAAGTCACCTGGTACATATTGACCACGTACAATGTTTTCATCAACATCGCTGCCATCAATTGGGCGAAGTGCTTCTAATACTTTTAATTTTTCGTTGCGGATACTATTCGCATTAAGTTTATTAGGCGCTTCCATTGCCACTAAACATAATAACTGAAGTAAATGGTTTTGAACCATGTCGCGTAGTGCACCCGCTTTATCGTAAAAACCTGCACGGCTTTCTAGCCCTACTGTTTCAGACAAACTAATTTGGATGTTATCAATAGATTTAGCGTCCCACATGTTTTCAAATAATGAATTTGAAAATCGTAGTGCCATTAAGTTTTGTACTGTTTCTTTACCTAAGTAATGGTCAATACGGAATATTTGTTCTTCTTCAAAAAACTCTGCAATTTTAGAGTTAATTGCTTCAGCAGATTGACCGCAATAGCCAATTGGCTTTTCAACAACAACACGAGATGTTGGTGTTACTAAGCCTTTTGTAGATAATATTTCACAGCAAGTGCCATATACAGCAGGTGGAAGTGATAAATAGAACACACGTGATTTAGTGCTTTCGTGTTCATCTAAAATACCTTTTAACACATCCCAATTGTCGTCAGCTTCAGTAACGTTGCTTACTACAGGTACTAAAAAGGTAGAGAATGCTTTCCAATCTTTAGCGTTAAATTCGCCTTTACTTAAAAATTCTTGTAATGCTTGGTGCGCTGTTTCTATGTACTCAGCTCGCTTATCTTCTTCGCGAACAGTTGGCAGTATACGTGAGCCTTCAGGTAAATTACCTTCTTGATATGCTCGATACATTGCTGGTAGTAATTTGCGTAACGCAAGATCACCACCGCCCCCAAAAATTATAATATCAAAAGGATTAAGCATAGTTACTCTCTACGTTTAGGATACCTATTACAACTGCACCGGCAGTATGGTATGCCTGTTTACTTATTGGATGATGTTAGCTTTTATAAGTATGTTTAAACAAAAGCCTACTGAATTGTTCTTTATTGATGATGTTTTTATTATTTGATCATCTGCGCTTGTTAAATGAGCCTTAGGGGCCCTGTATTTCCTCTCACAAAAATACAGACCCTAAGCACTCCAGCGCTACCCGTTCAAAGGTACTCGGTTTGCTTACTTTAGTTTGCGTAAGCTAATTTTTTACTGCGTACGGTGTTGTTTATAGTACGCCATTAAGCCGTTTGTAGAACTGTCGTGATTGTGTTTAACACTTTCATCTGTCAGTTCACTTTCAATTTTAGATGCCAACCCTTTACCTAGTTCAACACCCCATTGATCAAACGAACATATTTCTAAAATAATGCCTTGGCAAAATATTTTGTGCTCGTACAGTGCAATTAAACGACCAACTGTCTTAGCATCTACAGTATCTAATAGCATAGACGTTGTAGGACGATTGCCCTGATGAATTTTATGATTTAGCAATTCATCAATTTGCGCTTGTGATTTACCTTTAGCGGTTAAATCAGCAGTTATTTGCGCTGCATCTACACCGGTCATCATCGCTTCTGTTTGTGCAAAAAAGTTAGATAATAAAATATCATGGTGCTTATCAACACTTACCTGTGGTTTAACCGATGCTATAAAATCAGCTGGCACAACCACATTACCTTGATGTAAACACTGGTAAAATGCATGTTGACCATTAATACCAGTCATACCCCAAATAATTGGAACCGTTGTGTACGGCACTGTTTCACCAGCAAAGTTTACGTGTTTACCGTTACTTTCCATTTCGCCTTGCTGTAAATAAGCAGGCAACATATGAAGAGCTTGGTCGTACGGCAAAATAGCTTGTGCTGTGTAACCTAAAAAGCTGGTATTCCATACACTTAAGAGCGCCATAATTAACGGTACGTTTTGCTCCAAAGGCGCAGCTTTAAAGTGTTCATCAACTTCAAACGCCCCTTCTAAAATAGCTTCAAATGCTTCAAAACCTAAATACAAAGCAATCGGTAAGCCTATCGCACTCCAAAGAGAAAAGCGACCACCAACCCAATCCCACATAGTAAATACGTTTTCGTCGCTAATACCAAAAGCGGCCGTTTTTTCTAAATTAGTACTTACCGCAACAAAGTGCTTTGCAACAGCACTGTTATCATTTGCGGTTTCTAAAAACCAGTCAACGGCTGTTTTAGCGTTAGTCATGGTTTCAGATGTAGTGAATGTTTTAGAAGAAATAACAAACAATGTTGTTTCAGGGTCAATTGCTTTTAAAACAGACGCAATCTGCACGCCATCGGCGTTAGATACATAATGAATATTTAAAGTGTCGTCAGCTAATGCTTTTAATGCTTCAGTTGCCATTTGCGGACCAAGGTTTGATCCACCAACACCAATGCTAACCACATTTTTTACAGCTTTACCTGTGTAGCCTACCCATTTACCACTGCGTACTTTTTCAACAAACACTTTAATTTTTGCTAGTTCGTTATCTACCGCTTGCGTTACATTTTCACCATCAACAATCAGTGGTGTATGTGCACGGTTACGAAGGGCTGTATGTAATACTGAACGCTCTTCGGTGATATTAATTTTTTCACCGCTAAACATTTTTTCACGCCACGTGGCAATGTCACACTCTTTGGCAAGTGAAATTAACTGAGCAAAAACATTTTTATCAATAAGCTGTTTTGAGTAGTCGAATAATACACCCGGAATTTGGGTCGAAAATTCAGAAAAACGCGAATCGTCTTGTGCAAATAATGTTTTAAGATGTGTTTGTTTCATCTTTGCTGCACTTTGCTCAAGCGCTTGCCAACTTGCTAATTGCGATCGGTTAGACATTTAATTATCCCCTAAGTTTTTCAACTAATTGATTTAATATTTCTTTTTTATAAAAGCAACACATTTGTAAGTGCTCATTTATACGTAAATAAAGCGTTCTTAGTATAACGAATAATGAAAAAAAAATGCTGTTTTTATAATTTCAGGTGCAGATGATAACGCACTTTTTTGCTTTTGACACCGGTATCATAAAAATTTTATAAATTAATTGACCCGCAATTTTAAAGGCACTGGCATAGTTTAATTGTTTAAAATGAAATATTAATGAATTTTAATATACCGTTAAATTCAAGTAATCGCTATTTGCTAATATAGAACAAATAAAAAGGTCAGCTATAAAGCTGACCTTCAATATTTTTTATAATTAATTAGTAGCTAAGCGCTAAACCACCATTGAGGTTATAAACAGTTTTGTAGCCAAGCTGCGATAAATTTGTAGCAGCAAGCTTTGAACGGTTGCCACTTCGACACAGTAATATATAGCTATTATTTTTATTGAGCTGACCTTCTACAATAGCATTTGCCATTCGACTTAACGGAATATTTAGCGTTTTATCACTATTGCTGTTAAACAACTGAGCTACATTATTAGCACCGTGCTCGTAAGGTTCTCGTGTATCTATTAAAAATGCATTATCGTTATTTAACATCGTTTTTGCAGCATCAAAAGTGAGTTGCAACGTTGTCACACTCGGTATTGCATCAACATAGCCACATAACTGCGTACTACTAACTTGCTTTTGTGTATCGTAATGCTCTTTTTTTACAGCAAACTCATCAACCGTTATATCACCCGAAAGTAGTTCATTAAGTAAGGGGGTTTGTTGCTGCTGCACATACCAGTTCATAGCAAAGCATTGTTGATAGTCGTGCCCGGAGCAAATTACGCTATTATTTGAAAGTTGTTCGTTTAGTAAAACTAAAGACTGCCCCATGCTATAAGCGCTTCCCCCTTCTAGTTTGGTATTGCCCAAACCGGCTGGTAAAACTAAGTCTCCGCAAAAGCAATAACGTGCCTGCCCACTTTTACTTTTTAATATGTAAGTTACGCTATCTTTGCTGTGACCTGGCGTTGCTATTTTTTCAAGTATATCATTATCTAATTCAATGGATTTACTGTGCGTTGACCAACCTAATTCGTCAACGTCAGTCTCAATTAAATGCGATGCTAAAACACTTCTTAATATAGCGGCTGCTGGGTTACGGTCTTGGTGTGCGTGCGTATCTAAAATTGCAGCTATTGTTAAGTTTTGCGTATTTGCGATTTTTTCAAAGCGAGGGATCAGCTCACTTATTGGATCAATTATTACCGCTTGTTTATTATCGCTTACGTATAACCAACTACATGCCCCTAAATGTCTAAATTGTGTTAAGCCAAGTGCACACACTTCTTGTGTTGGTGTTGTGCTGTCTGACACGATTAAACAATTTGCTTGTAAAATAGGTTTTAGCGCTCTAATACACCTGCATGCGTGTGCAATCTCTTGCTCAGTAGTTGCAGGTCCAAACGATAACCGAATCGCATTTTCGCTTTGCCACGTTGTTGCCCCCATTGCATCTAACACAAAACTTGTTGATGCACCTGTACTGCAAGCAGACCCACCACTAACACGAATTCCTGCTGCATCAAATAAATCAATCACCTCTTTGCTTGTTAAGTCATTAACTGCAAAGTTAAGTGTTGTAGGCACCGAATAAGCAAAATCATGATTAAATGTAATATCACCAAATGTATCGCTTAGCGCGCAATGTAATTGATCTCTGTAAATATTTAATACATCAGTTGATTTGAATGTTGAGTCGGTTTTATCAAGCAATAAACTGAATAACTTATTAAGCCCTGCAATACCTGGTAAGTTTTCGGTACCTGAGCGCATACCGTTTTCTTGCCCGCCACCCGCAATAAAAGCCGTATAAGCACTACCACTGCGAATATATAAAAGCCCTATTCCTTTTGGAGCATAAAGTTTGTGCCCTGAAAACGGTGCATAATCTATTGTTGTTTCGCTAAGTGCTAGCTGTTGCTTACCCAGCGCTTGAACGCAGTCAACCATCCACGACACATCGCTATTGCGGCTTCTTATTGTGTGCTCTATTGCTGTTAAGTCTTGATATACGCCGGTTTCATTATTAACTGCCATAGTGCATATCATTAATGCATTATCAATATGTTGAGCAATAAACTCTAAATCTAAAATACCGTTACCATCAACAGGAATAGCAAGTACTTTGGCGTTAATTTCAAGCACACTATTCCAATGCTTTAACGTATTTGGTACCGCTTTGTGCTCTGTAGCACCATATAACAACACTGGATTTTTTTTATTATGTTTTTTAGCGTTAATCAGTGTAGAAACAACAGCGGTTTGAATACCTTCGGTCGCGCCAGATAAAAACAAAATATCGCCATCGGTCGCACCTATAACTGTACGTGCTTTTTGGCGTGTTTGTTCTAATAAATGTTTGGCTTGAATACCAGTAATGTGCGGGCTTGAGGGGTTACCAAAACATATTTGCATGGTATGAGAAACTACATCAGCGATACAAGGCAACACGGGAGTTGTTGCGTTTGCGTCAAGATAAACTTGTTTCGCTGGTTCATCTTGCAATAAAAACTCAGACATTAAAAAACGCACCTTATTACTAAAAAATATATCTTATTACCAATAGTACATAAATTTAAAGGTAATGAGTAATAATCAATTAGCACTAGAGGTGCGTTTACTATGCTTTTTTATACTAAAAGTCTGTTTACTTAATTATTCACTGAGCTCTTTAGCAATTTCTTCGTGGGTAGATGACCACGCTGTTATTAATGCTTTTACTAATGAAGCCAGCGGTATCGCAAAAAACACCCCCCAAAAACCCCATAAGCCACCAAAAAACAGCACAGCAACAATTATAAACACAGGGTTTAAATCGACTGCTTCTGAAAAGAGTAAAGGTACAAGCACGTTGCCATCAAGTGCTTGAATAATTCCGTAGATAATTAAAATAGTCCAAAATTGAGTTTCTAATCCAAATTGAAATAACGCCACTGCGGCTACCGGAATGGTTACAAGTGCAGCGCCAATAAACGGAATTAACACCGAAAACCCAACAAGTACGCCAAGTAATGCTGCATAGCGTAAATCTAAAACAGTAAACGCAATAAATGAAGTGCCACCTACAATCAAAATTTCAAACACTTTTCCGCGAATGTAATTCATGATTTGCTGATTCATTTCGTTCCATACCTGTAAAATTAAACGTCGTTGCTGCGGAATAAGTGTAGCAACGCTGCTTGTTAGCTCAAGTTTGTCTTTAAGCATAAAAAACACAAGTAGCGGCACTAATACTAGGTAAATTAGCCATGCAACTACATCTTTTAAAGACGTAAGCGAAAACGAAAGTACAGCTTGACCAAACTCAACTACCTTAGCTTCAACGTTTGCCACTATTACTTGTACTTGTTCGGCATTAATTAAACTCGGGTAATGCTCAGGAAGCGCAAGTAAAAATGACTTTCCTTGCTCAATCATATGCGGTGTTTCTTGCACCAAATTACTCGTTTGCTGCCAAAGCACCGGCCCTATTACTAAAATAAGCGTTAACATAATGCCAATAAAAATTAGCATTACAATAATTGTGGATGTAAATCGTTTTAAACCAAAACGCTCTAAATGCAGCACAGGCCAATCAAGTAAGTAGGCTATTACCAATGCAACGAGTACAGGCACTATTAACGAGCCAAAAAAATACAGTAAGGCAACAGATGCCAGTAACAAAAATAATAGGGTAAACGAATGAGGATCTGAGAACTTCCTTTCGTACCACGTTTTTACATACTCAAACACGTAATAGCTCCACTAATAACAACCCCTGTTGTTTATTTAAATTATAATTATAATCATTTTTTTGCAAAAACCGCTCTATGTCGTTCGCGGCTTCACCCTTGTTCAAACTAAAAGTAATGCTTTGCTGTAATGATAATGCTTTACGTAGTCCTAATTTAAACTGAATAAACTGTTGAGGACACTTATAAATTCGCAAATCTTGTTTCAACATACTCGCTTTACCAACGTGTTAAAATGAATAATAAGTCGTATCGCCACGGTCTAGTAATTTATAACACGTGAACAAAGGTAACTTTTTCTTAAAACAACCACTGCAATGGTTTATCCTTACACCATAGTTAGCAGTAAGGATAAGTTAATGCCCGGCACGCATAATAAAGCGCAACTGCCAAGTAATCCAACACTCAAAGAGATTAATTGGTTTAAAAAACAGATAAACTGGGGAGAGTTACCTCCTTTTTATCACCTTGTTGCCTCATCAATAAGCGAATCTGAAGGGATTTTAGAGCATGGGTTTGATAACGCTGTTAAAAATTTAATTGATAAGCGTAATTGGAATTTAGATTTATTAGAGGGTTATGAAGATAACCTTGGCGAAATTTATACTAAACATAAGCCACGTATAGCACTGCACCAAGTGTTTACAGACAGAGGGTTTGAGCTTTGGGCTCAGCCTTATGCTAAAGACGTAATTATTGATCAATACATTAAAGGTAACCGCTTTGTAGAGTTTAAAGTATGGGACCCACTTTCAATGAAAAATTTGATTAGAATAAACCAATTACATAAGTTTATTGGTTTTTACTTTGAAAGCGGCGACAAAGCAGATAAAGCCATTATTTTACACGCACATAAAGTAGTGCATAAAATTATCACTTTTTTGCAGCGTGAATTGAACGTTGTAAAGCTAGATGGAGTCACAATAAAAGAACTCTATCAATTGTGCGAAAAAGATAGCCGTGCAAGTAGCGACGAAATAGACATTGCCAAAATTGCTATTGGCGAAAAAATTAACAAGGAATAAAATGCAGCTAAAATCAGCCTTTATCACTTTATGCAGTGCCGCGCTTACGTTTAGTCTGTTAGTAAGTGAGCCTTTAAAGGCGCAAACTAACTTTACACTTCCTGATTTAGGAACTTCTGCATTACAAGCTCTTCCGCTAGAAAAAGAACAAGCGATTGGCGAAGTAATGATGATGCAAATACGTGGTTCATCACCGGTAATAAACGACCCTGTACTTGACGAATACTTAACGACTATTGGTCGTAAACTAGTCGCCAACGCGAACGATGTGCGTTTTCCATTTTCATTTTTTTGGATAAACAACTCTGAAATAAATGCATTTGCGTTTTACGGTGGTCATGTAGGTGTGCACACAGGGTTAATAGCTCAAGCAGATAACGAAAGTCAATTTGCCTCAGTGCTTGGTCACGAAATTGCCCACGTTACTCAACGTCATTTAGCGCGCAGAATTCAACAACAACAAGATAACAGCGCCCTTACTATTGCCGGTATGATTGCCGGTATATTAGCCACGGTTGTTGCGCCAGATGCAGGTATTGCGATTATTTCAGCAAGCCAAACACAATCGGCTTTTAGTCAGTTAACGCATAGTCGCTCTGCTGAGCAAGAAGCTGACCGCATAGGCATGCAAACACTTAATAATGCAGGCTTTGATCCACGCGCTTCAAGCGAGTTTTTAACTAAACTAGCTGCACAAATACGTTATAAATATAAGCCACCTGCATTTTTGCTGACTCACCCATTACCAGAGAGTCGTGTATCAGACGTACGCTTACGTGCGCAACAATTTCCTGTTCGCCTTATGAATGCAAGCCTTGAGTTTAATTTAGCAAAAAGTAGAGTACTTGCGCGCTACGACAATAAACCGGAAGAAGCTGAAAACTTATTTAGAAAACTACTTCGCGAAAACACATATAATAACACCGCGTTAAAATACGGTTTAGCCATAAGCTTACTTGATCAGAAAAAACTAGACGAAGCAGCTCCAATTTTAGATGAGCTTTTAAAAAGCGACCCTAAAAATCTATTTTATATAGATACACATACAGATTTACTTATAGCGCAAAAAAAACCTGATGAAGCCGTTAAGTATTTAGCTAATTTAAATCAATACCGTCCCAATAACCAAGTAATTACGCTTAATTATGCCAATGCTGCGCTTGAAGCTAAGCAGTATCAGCTTGCCGAAAATATTCTTAAGAGTTTCTTACTTGAAAAGCCCGATCACAACTTAGGTAAACAACTACTTGCTGATGCCTACAAAGAACAAGATAAATTAGCCGCCTACCACGAAGCTAACGCCGATGTATTATCGCAATATGGTGCATATTTAAAAGCGGCTGACGAAGTGCAAAAAGCACTTAATTTTGTAGATTCAACTGAGCTTGTTAAACAACAACGCTTAAAAGCACTGCTTACTCAGTACCGACGTTTACAAAAAGAGCTTGCAAGACTTTAAGTCTGCAAGCGCTTGCCCTAAAATAGAGGCAATTCACACTTTGGATACATTTTATGTCTGTTACTATTTACCACAACCCACGTTGCTCTAAGTCTCGCGAAACCCTAGCGTTACTTCAAAGTAATGATATAGAGCCAAGTATTGTAGAATATTTAAAAACACCGTTAACTAACGAGCAAATTTCAACGCTTATAAATCAGCTAGGCTTTACATCTGCACGAGAACTAATGCGTACGAAAGAAGACGACTACAAAGCACTTAGTTTAAAAGATGAAGCAAACGAAGACGCACTTATTAACGCTATGGTGCAAAACCCAAAACTGATTGAACGCCCTATTGTGGTTAACAATGGTAAAGCAGCAATTGGTCGCCCGCCAGAAAACGTACTAAGCGTTTTATAATGAGTGTAACTATAGTAGTGCTTTATCACTCAAGCCATGGTTCAGTTGAAGCAATGGCGCACGAAATAGCTGAATCGATAGAACAGCAAGGTGCCACAGCACTGCTTCGTACTTTTGTAGCAAAAAATGCACACGACATTGTGATAAGTAAAGATGATTTAATAAATTGTGATGGACTTGCATTTGGCACCCCTACTCGCTTTGGTATGATGGCTTCTCAGGCAAAAATGTTTTGGGAAACCACCAGCGATTTATGGTTAAAAGGTCAACTAATAGATAAACCTGCATGTGTATTTTCGTCATCAAGTAGTATGCATGGCGGCAATGAAGCAACCTTGCTCAACTTATCGCTACCGCTACTACATCACGGAATGATGTTACTTGGCGTGCCGTACGATGTCCCTGAACTACTTGGCACACAAACAGGCGGAACGCCTTACGGTGCGAGCCATGTTGCAGGCAGCAGTAATAGTTCGCAGTTAAGTAAAGACGAAATTAAAATATGTCAAAGTGTGGGCAAACGCCTCACTCAAATAGCGAGAAAACTTAAATGAATACAGCTGATATTCCAGCTAAAAAGCCGATAACAATTAAATTTCAACGCACAGCCCTCATTGGCTATATTGGGTTGTTTATTTTAATGCCACTGTGGATGTATATAGTGCCTCCTCAAGAAGGTCCGCTTGATGTGGTTTCTCTTTTTCTGCCAATTATACCGCTATTACTCCCGCTTAGAGGAATAATTAAAGACAACACATACACCTATGCATGGGCTAACTTTATTGTAATGCTGTATTTTATTCATGGGCTTACTATGCTTTGGGTAGCACCAGATGAGCTAATATGGGTATTGTTAGAACTAGTATTTGCATCGGCAATGTTTATTGGCTGTACATATTACGCAAGGCATCGCGGTCAAGAGCTTGGTTTAAAAATTCGTAAACTTAAAGAAGAACTTGCAGAAGAAAAAGCGGCAAATGAGCACAATAAATAACAATATATTTGTTTAATTTAAACATAAAAAAACGCGCTAAAATAAATTTCAGCGCGTTTTTTATTAATTTTTTAGCTTATTATCACATAAGTAACTTTAACTAAACCAAATCACTCAATGCCGCAAGCGTTACAATACTCGCCAAACCAAGCTGAGCAACTAAGCTTATTAAAGAAAATATTCTTAAAACAAACAAACCCCATGGATGTTTAATATGAGGATACAAAGCACAGCGCTTAAGGCTCATCGCAAAGAAAAAACATATAACGGTAAGCATCGTTAAACCAAGCGTTAATTCGCTTTTAACCGTGAGCGTATCATCAAAAAAGAAAAACAACTGCAAAGGGAAAAGTAACGTAACAATAGCATGTAACGCATGTACTTTTTTAATTCGAGCAAACTGCCCATCTGGCGACAATTCTTTAATTCCAAAATCGCGCTCTAAGCACTTCACTAAATTAGTAGCTTTAATACTAACCGCTAATCGGTAGCAACTTAAGCCTTCTTTGTTTCGAGTTCTAAAATCGTAACCGGCTTTAATTAACAACACCATTAACGATTCATTTTTAGAAAGCACCGCGTAATGTAGGGCTGTGTTACCTAAATTATCACTCACTTTTTTGTCTTGTTTTGTAAGAAGCGTTTCAACTACACTTACAAAACCTCGCTCGGCCGCCCACATAAATGCCGTTTTGTTGTTTTCATCAGCAAGAGTACCTGTAGCACCTTGCTCAATAAAACGCATTGCCATAGTTTGCTTAGCTGTTTTTTTACGTAAGTGCGTTAGTAGTGCTTTTTCAAGCAATACAACAGAGTCAACATCAGGGGAAACCTGCGTAAGTAACGTAAAGTAATCTTTTCCTGTCGCTACTTTTTCACTTGCAAGCTCAGATAGTTTTTCTAAGTCTGCAACTGATTCCGGAATAAAAGTACTTAGGCGATCTCTAAAATCGAGTTCTTTCCATAGCGCTAAAGTATCAACCGCAGAAAGCTTACTGCCATTATTTAAAGCATGTTCAATGAGCGTAAAATAACGTTTGCTAAAAAACAGGCTTAGTAAAGATTGAGGTGTAGCAATAGCATTTTGCGCAGCAACACTTGCATATTGCTCCAAGCGCTGGCAAAGCATTAATACTAAGCTTTCAGGGGTATATTCATTATCATAAAAATGGTTTTTAACCGCACTAATATACGCTTGCGCGTCTTCGTCATATTCAGAAATATGTTGAAAGAAGCACTCTTCAAAAGGTTCTAACGGCGTTAACCACGCCAAATAATAAATAGGCGGTAAAACAGTGGTACATACACCATCATCTTCATCTGTAGAACGACAAGCAGGCCAGGCTTCCAAAGCATCTAAAATAAAGGCACCGTTTTGTTCTACAAGTCCTTTAATAAGTAATGGGTATTCCTTTGGCCAAATCAGTACATTTTCCATTAAAACAACACAACTCCAGTGTAGCTTGGGTAAGTGGTCAGTTATAGCAGTTTTTAGCTGACACCACGCTTAATCAAAGAGTGAATATTCTAGCACACCCTGATCCCCACGCTAGCCCTAAGTCGATGAATAAGCAAAAATATAAAAGCAGCCGAGTACATAAGTACTTGGCTGCTTTTTTGGTTGGAGCTGTGCTTAATCAGAGCCAGACAAATATGGGTTATTTATTCTTCAATTCTGTAATTACTTGCTCTAAACCAACATCCGAAATACGCTGAGTAATCTCTTTTTGTTTAGCACTTAGTAACGAAATACCTTCAGCAACAATATCATATACTTTCCACTCATCATTTTTACCTAAACGAAGCTTAAAACTTAAATCGATTGTTGGTGCGTTTGGTTCAATAATTTGCGTATTAACTGTCGCGTATTCAGAGTCACTTTTTGCATTATTTTTTTCAAATACTACTTTTTGACCCGTGTATTTCATTAATGCACCAGCATAAGTGCCTGTTAAGTAATGATCTACTGCATCAATAAAGCGAACGGCTTGTTCACGCTCAATGCCTTTGATGTGCTTACCTAACAATTTAAACGACACAAACTTAACATCTATATGTGGCATTAAACGTTTTGATACGATTGCCGACATTGCCTCTTTGCTTGCATTACCTTTGGCATTTACTTGGGCAATGTCAGAAAATAATGTATTGGCTACTGATTCAAGCAATTGATCAGGAGATGTTTGTTCTTTAGCAAAAACTGAACTGCTTAATAATGCAGTAGCAAGTAGTAAAAGTTTAATGAGTTTCATAATATGTTTTGTCTGCGTGATTAATATGTCTGCAATTTACGCGATAAATACGCAATGAAAAAGACACAAATAAGCAATTTATTAATGCCAATTCAGCACCAATAAATTTATTAACGCAAATTCAAGTAGTTACTAGCCTCTATTAACACCCCATAAACAACCGGCATTTTGTCCTCATTGAATTTGCTAGTGGGTCGCCCTTACTATTTGTTTATCAACTTGAACCAAATAAAAGTAGTCACCTATGAAAACGTCACTCAAAACATTTTTTATATCTTTTATATTAATACTTTCGCTTTTTGGAAAATTTGCTTTTGCCCAATCAAATCATGGGTACGCGGTTGATATACTTAAGGGTGAAGGTAACGTAAATGGAATTAAATTAGCATATCAATATCATGCACCTAGTATGCAAAATCTGATTGGCGATGCCCGTTTTTATTTTGAAACCAGTGTAAATATGTGGGAGTACCGACACGGCGATCAAACACAGTCAAACCTAGTTTTAGCCATGTCGCCTGTATTACAATTTCCCGCGTTTAGCTTTAACAACACTCCGTTTTATGTTGAAGCAGGAATTGGCGTATCACTAATAGATGAAACCGAGTTTGCAGGTAAAAACATTAGTACACACTACCAATTTGAAGATCGAGTTGGTTTAGTTGCCGACTTTGGTGAAACAAACGTAGCCCTTAGAGTAATACACTACTCCAATGCGGGGTTTAAAGAACCAAATCCAGGTCTTAATTTTATGACATTGTCGGTAGCAAGGCGCTTTTAAAGCAACCTAAATTTTAGTTAAAATAATTACTAATATGCTGAATTAAAATAATATTAAAATTTATCTTTCTCTGATCAAAATTTATAGTAGTAGCAATGCAAATTTACGCGTTAATAGCTTACTTATTGCAAATAAATTAAACGCAGTTAGTATTTAAATAGCTGTTTTAAATAGATTTACTATCAAGGTTTTAAGGGGAATGAATACAAGCGTAATGTGGTTTTATTTATCAAATAGAATGGTTTTGTATTTTATTGATATTTAAATACAAAGCCGTCAAACTTTAGCTTTGTTTAAACTTAAGAAAAACCCTTATGCAAACTTGGCATATAGTCACTATTGTAACCATTATTATTGGCAACATTGCACTTATTAAATACTCTGCAAAAGTGGAATTTAAAAAGCACGAACCAAAACTCAAAAACACGGTACGCACAAAAAAGCCCTGATTAATCAGGGCTTTTTAATACCTGCTAAACCTAGCCTACGAGCCAATGCGCCATAAGGGCAATAACCGGTAAAGTAATTAGCGTTCGCAGAATAAAAATAATAAATAACTCTAAAATATTTACTGGTATTTTACTGCCTAATAAAAGTGCGCCAACCTCAGACATATAAATAAGCTGAGTTACACTCATTGCTGCAATAATAAAGCGCGTTACATCACTTTCAATAGTAGTCGCCAATATTGACGGAATAAACATATCGGCAAAACCAACCATAATAGTTTGTGATGCTGCGGCTGCTTCTGGTACTTGCAATAACTCTAAAAATGGTACAAACGGCATACCCAAATACTGAAATATAGGCGTATGCTCAGCAATAATGAGTGCAAATGTACCTACAGCCATAACTACGGGTAATACACCAAACACCATATCAAGCGCGTTATGTACGCCCTCTTTTATAGTGCCTTTAACACCTGTTGAGTTATCTGCTTTAGCAAGTGCTACATCTAACGAATGACCAAATAAGCTTTTATGATCAGGAATTGATTCAGCATTTCTATCTGGCTCACTGCCATCTATTAGTAAATCTTTTTTAAAGCGCAGTGGCGGTAATCGCGGCACAATAATAGCGGCTACAATACCCGCTAAACATACCGTTGCATAAAACGGTGCAAATAGGTATTCAAGTTTAACTTGCCCTAACACCACTAAGCTAAACGTAATAGACACCGCTGAAAATGTAGTACCAATAATGGCTGCTTCGCGTTGTGTATAATGCTTTTGCTCATACTGCCTTGCAGTCATCAAAATACCTACGCTGCCATCACCTAACCACGATGCAGTACAATCAACCGCGCTTCTGCCTGGTACACCAAATATAGGGCGCATCACTTTAGTCATTAACGTACCAGCAAGCTCTAACAGGCCAAAATTAATTAATAGCGGTAATAATAAACCCGCTAAAATAAATACTGAAAACAACACAGGCAATAACTCATTTAATACGAGTGCGCCAGTGCTGGTCGAGGTAATCATCTCGCTGCCCATGCTTAAGTACGTCATTAAAACAAATGCCATACCAAATAATCGCACCACTAACCATGCCCAGCTCACATCAAACAAATGCTTTAGCAAAGGCGATTGACTAATAGCAGCGGGTTTAAAGGCTTTAGTAACAATAGAAACAACACCAGTAATACAAATAATTACAGTAATAAAGGTTTGTATTGATTCAGCCATAACCCCTTGTACAATTTTTGCCATAACGGCAATAGGAATGGTCATTCCTGCAGAAATATCAATAACTATTTCTTTAAAGAAAATACTGCTGAGTGTTTCAGAGAGAGCTACTTTCATCTCTGCGGAGGTCGTTATGGGTGTCATAAATAAAAACACACCAATTAACGATGGAACTAAAAAAGTAAACCAAGTGCGCCACGTGTAGTGTGAGCGAGGAGGTAACTGTGACATATTGTTTAACCCATAAAAACCACAAAAAGAGCATAGCGCTCTTTTTGTAGTAAAATTTATTATTATTTAAATTTTAATGCCACGCTTAATGAGTGCAGCTTCTAATGCTTGTTGTAAACCATTCATAGTACCAGGCTCAAGCGTTTCGCCCTTTTCATCCATCCACGTTAAGCTTGTACCGCCTTCTTTAGTTTTACTAACTAAAATTTGGTACTGACCTTCATCAATAGGTAATTGTGCAACTTCATCGCCCCAAATAGAATCCCATACACTGGTTTCTGGTGCTTTGTAATCTGCCGTAATTAAGCCAGTTTCTTGGTTAATTTCAACTATAGTGAAAGATAAACGCTCTAAAAAGCCAGAAAAACGATCAAATACAGCATCGTAAGACTGCTCAGTAACCAATGCTGCATTACCTTTATTATCAAAGCCCATTTCAATTGAAATAATACCTTGGCGTTTACGCATATCAACTTCAAGTTGGCGATAACGATAATCAAACTCTGCAATTACTTCGTTAAGTGCACGCACTTCTAATTGCTGCTTTAATATATCAGTAAGTGTGTTGTCACCTTTAAAGTCAATCAACTCAACGCGTAAAGAAGCAGTACGTTGATGTGACTTTTCTTCAATAGTAAATCTAAACTTTTCTAAATCGGCGTTTTCACTATCGCCCCAAAGCCAGCTTTCTTCTGTTTTAATAATTGAATACCAATCGGTTTCAATCACACCTAACAGCTTATCTTCTTTAATCGTTGTTGCGTTATTGTCGTTTAGAACCGATTGAATCGAATCCCATACAAAGTCATCTAAATCAACAATGCCATCGCTTTTATCAAAATAAACACGAGACAATGAATCTGTTTCTTCAACCCAACTGCCTTTAGCTACGGTAAGTACTTGAGCAGGCGGACGGTAATTAGTTGCGTCTGGTTTATTGTCGTACTGACCAACTTCCATTTTAAAAACGGGATCTTGAGCTGGTTGTGACAATGACGCTGGCGCTTTTACAGGCTCATGTGTGCGATAATTACGCTCATTATGTGCATCGTTAGTAAATACACTACACCCTGATAAACTTACCAATACACTTACTGCAAGTGCTTTTGGGATCCAATACTGCACAGATATTTCTCCTTAGCATACCCTTTAATTGTTTTAACAAGTATATGAGTGGGTTATGCCGATTTGGTTCAGTGTAAAATCGATATTAACTTTACATTTATTATTTGGCTGCCTAATTGCAATAAAGTTCAGCACTTCAACTTAGAAAAAAACTAAGCGCAAATAAACAAATTTTAGCTATGGTACTTTCCTGTGCAAGTAAAAACAAGAAACACCGCACTTTAAAAACGCTTAATTACCGTGTGCTGTAGTTTACAGACGGTTTTGTGTTAAACTTCGCCGCCAAACAGCCTCTCGCGTGTGTTTAGTGCTGTTGCCAATTTAGTTGTTAATAATCCAAGTAACTTAGGTATTTTAACCCATGACTGCATTTTCAAATCATCAAATTGTTTTAACTGCTATTGGCGAGGATAGGCCTGGTATTGTAAGCGAACTTACCCAATTAGTAAGTGACTGCCACTGCAATATAATAGATAGCCGCATTGCTATTTTAGGCTGCGAATTTACCTTTATAATGTTACTAAGCGGCGATATGTCGGCAATAAGCCGTATTGAACACGTTTTACCAACTAAAGCCATGGAACTCGGTCTGCTTACCATGATGAAGCGCACAGCAAGCCACACTCAAAGTGAGTTTTGTGCAGGATACACACTCGAATATACAGGCATAGACACCCCTGGTACACTTAGTAAAGTGACCCGTTACTTTGCCGACAACAGCATCAGCATTTGCTCGTTAAAATCAGACACATTCGATGAACAAGTCGATACTAAAATGCGCTGTGAAATAGAATTTAATATTCCGGTTGATGTAGATATAGATCAATTTAAAATTAGTTTTGAGACCCTTTCTCACACGTTAAACGTAGATTATATTTTTAAACGAATTCGTTAAGGATGCTAAACATGAACACAATTAGTCCATTACAAGCCGGCGATACTGCCCCCGCTTTTAGCCTACAAAACCAAAACGACGAAACAGTAACATTAAGCGAGCTGTTAAAAGAGCAACAAGTGCTTGTGTACTTTTACCCTAAAGCGTCAACCCCTGGGTGTACTGTACAAGCCGAAAACCTACGCGATGAGCAAGCACAGCTTGCTAAATTTAACACCCGCGTTGTAGGTATTAGTCCAGACCCGATTAAGCGCCTTAAAAACTTTGAAACTAAAAAAGAGCTCAACTTTGATTTATTAGCCGACGAAGACCACGCCATTGCTGACGCATTTGGTGTATGGGGTTACAAAAAGTTTATGGGTAAAGAATACGATGGTATTCACCGCCTTACGTTTTTAGTAGGTCAAGACGGTAAAGTTAAACACCTATTTGATAAGTTTAAAACCAAAGATCATCATCAAGTGGTTTTGGACTATCTCGCAGCAGAGTAAGTAAGTGGCAGAGTAAGTTAGCTACCAGCTATTAAAAAAACAGAAAAGCGTTGCTCAAGGGCAACGCTTTTTTATGCCTATAAATTTGCGCTATATAAAACTTAAATAGCAATAGAGTAAATAATTTATTAAAACTTTCAAAGCACTTATTTTTAGCACCTTGCCAATTGGATACTTAAACCTTGAATAACAGCCTAAAATTTAAACTTTATTTAACTGCCTTAATCATCTGTATTATCGGTTTTAATTTTTCTGAGCCAAGTATGCAATTTTACTCAAACCCGTTTTATATCGGTAGTTTCGTTTTTGCTATTGCACTTATAATCTCTGTAATTAATTACGCCTGCCCTGCCTGTAAGAAAAACCAAGTAATGCGATCTATTTCTAGTTATAAGCTCCCCACTAACAATTGTTATAACTGTGGGAAAGAGATTGATAACAAGAGAAGTCAGTAAGTCGCGTATTCGATGCGGCTTATTACTACTTAGTAAATTTAAAGTGCATGGTTTGAATGTTCTGTCATAACCTAGAGCAAATACCCCTAATATTTACATTAAAGGATTCACCAAGCTCTACCTGCTTTCTTTTGTGATAACTCTTTTTTGGATAACCCATTATCTAACTTTATTTTGATAACTCGTCATTGCTTTATTTATTTTGCTTCTGGTATTTTTTAATAATTATCATTCCTTGATGTCTTATTTCAGGGTACATTGCTGTTTCATAAAAATGGGATATACCTAAAAAATATAGCAACTCACGCA
Organism: Pseudoalteromonas sp. SWXJZ94C; assembly: GCF_015864385.1. Lineage (NCBI taxonomy): Bacteria > Pseudomonadati > Pseudomonadota > Gammaproteobacteria > Alteromonadales > Pseudoalteromonadaceae > Pseudoalteromonas > Pseudoalteromonas sp. SWXJZ94C. The sequence continues at coordinate 21,031 of NZ_JADYXF010000036.1, read as the reverse complement.
AATCATAATTAATACAACTAAGCCATTGAAACAAAGAAGAAAGAGGATTTTGTCTATCTTCTGTTTTAAAAAAATATAAATTAGAAGACTCCTCACTTTCATAGATATCAATAACCATATAAGAGTTGTCGTATTCTCCATATATATTTAAATCTATGCGGGGATCTTGTAAACAAATACCCTCTTCATTAGCAATGATTAAAATCCAAGTGCTCAAGCTAGTAATATCGCCTATGGTAAGCATACCAACATCTACTTTTTTAACCGACTCAATCCCTTTTTCGATTCCTGTTGCATTGTTTACTTTTTCTGTAAGATCATCTTCTACTTTATGTTCTATAAATTCGTCTGAACTCATGCAATATCCAAATAGTTAAATATATATTTTGGGAAGCCTGTTAGGACGTTGAGTAGTAAAGATTTGTCGGGTTTCGTTTCAATCAGAAACTAAATTAGTCACCCAAACTTAGCTAAATAAAAATTAAAGTGGGTTATGAAGTGGACGACCCCCCAAACAGTATCTATGCGTCACACTGGTAATAACTCAAACTCAGTTAAAGGAAACATTCACCATGAAAATTAAGAAATTATAGAAAACTAAAGGAGACAAATTTTGACTTCACACATCATGATTAATTAATGACAACTTTTATCACTTTTCAGCCATTTGATAATACAAAGGACCGAAATAAATTGATAGAGCCTTTTTATCGTTAGGTTGGGTTTCGTTTCACTTAATAACAACGATGAAATAACAACTTTGACACTCCTCCTAACCTCCTTCACAGGTAACGATAAAAAATGGACTTTTAGTTAAAAAGTTAGCTTATTAGTAGCTTTGCTTATTCAATTAAGATGTCTGCCGTGTACTTTTAAAGAACAACCGTATTAGTAATAGCAATGTGAACAATACTTAAAAAAACACTTTACGATTAGGCATAAAATTTTCTTATGTTCTATAACTTATAAATTACATCGAATAGAAGATGATTAAAACTGCATTTCAGGCACGTGTTCAGGGACAATCAACTCGCCTTCGGTTAATTGCATTATTTCATCAACAGACACACCAGGCGCACGTTCTAATAAATGAAACTTACCTTCTTTAATTTCAATAAAAGCTAAATCAGTAAGTACTTTTTTAATGCAAGCTTTACCGGTAAGCGGTAACGTACACTGCTTTAATAACTTAGATACGCCATGTTTTGATGCATGAGTCATCGTGACAATGATATTGTCTGCGCCAGCAACTAAATCCATAGCTCCACCCATGCCCTTTATTAATTTTCCAGGGATCATATATGAGGCGATATTTCCTTGGCTATCAACTTCAAATGCTCCTAGAACGGTTAAATCAACATGACCACCACGGATCATGGCAAATGATTCAGCAGAATCAAAAAGTGATGCGCCTATTGCCATTGTTACGGTTTGTTTACCTGCATTAATAAGGTCAGCATCAATTTCCTCTTCAGTTGGAAATTGCCCCATGCCTAATAACCCGTTTTCAGAGTGCAACATTACTTCAATACCTTCAGGGACATAATTAGCCACCAGAGTTGGAATACCAATCCCCAAGTTAACGTAATAACCATCTTTTAATTCTTGCGCAACTCGTTGTGCCAGCTGTTCTCTTGAAAGAGCCATAAATCCTCCTTATTTGTTAACCGATTGAGTAGAACGAGTCGTTCGTTGTTCTATTTTTTTTTCGAATGATCCTAGAATTAATCGGTCTACGTAAATACCCGGTGTGTGAATTTCATCGGGATCTAATTCTCCCGGCTGTACTATTTCTTCAACTTCAACGACGGTTATCTTACCTGCTGTAGCCACCATAGGATTAAAATTACGTGCTGTTTTCCGGTAAACCAAGTTTCCATATGTATCTGCTTTCCATGCTTTTACGATGGCAAAGTCACCCGTTATAGCTTCTTCTAGAATATAATTCTTTCCATTAAACTCGCCTACAACTTTACCTTGGGCAACTGGTGTTCCATAACCTGTGGCAGTATAAAAAGCAGGAATACCAGCACCACCGGCACGTATTTTTTCGGCTAAGGTACCTTGGGGAGTCAATTCTACTTCAAGTTCACCAGCCATCATTTGTGATTCAAAGTTAGTATTTTCACCAACATAAGACGCTATCATTTTTTTTATTTGTCGATCAAAAAGTAGTATACCTAAACCATGTGTAGTGGTTCCGCAATTATTTGAAACAACCGTTAAGTTTGTGGTTCCTTTTCTTTTTATTTCATGAATTAGGTTCTCTGGTATACCGCAAAGACCAAAACCACCCGATATTATGGTCATACCGTCCATTAAGCCCGCCATTGCCTCTTCGTAACTATCGACTACTTTGTTAAAGCCTGACATTGCGTATCCCCTTAGATATTTGTGTTGTTATTTTTATGATAGATATCGTATTAAATACCCGATTTTTTAGCTCGTGCTAAAATAGCTCTAGCGTGGGTACGCACCGGTTCATCCACCATTTCGCCATCAACTGAAATTGCGCCATCACCTGAAAGCACTATTTTTTCCGCCCAAATCATTTCTGCTTTTGAAGGAAGAAATGCACGCTTAACCTCTCCAACTTGTTTAGGGTGTATGCATAGTTTCCCTGTAAAACCGAGGTTTTTTGCATGAACGCTATCATCGAAGCTGATGTTTAGATCATCAAGTGCTGTTGTTACACCATCAATCGGAGCCGCAATTCCAGCAAGTCGAGATGCCATTATTAATTCAGACCGTATCGGTAGAAGAACCTCACGCAAATGAGCGCAACCGAGGTCAGTACAAAAGTCCACTGAACCAAAAGCAATTCGTTTAACCCCTTGTGTTGCCGCAATGCTTCGAGCATTCGATACTCCAAGAGCTGTCTCAATGAGTGCGATAATTGGAATTTTTTCTCCGAGCGCCTCGAAAACGCTTCTTATTTGCTGAGAATTTTCAGTTTTGGGAAGCATAACTGCAGCAACAGAAAGTTGGCGCACGGCTTGCAAATCTTCGATGTGCCACGATGACCCTTCCTGATTTACCCGAACAATTACTGGAAGATCAGTAAAATCACAAGTAAGTGCCTTACGAGCATATTCCTTTGCATCAACAGCTACAGCATCTTCAAGGTCAAGGATAATAGAATCTGCACCAGAAGCAGCCGCTTTACTAAAGCGTTCAGGTCGGTTTGCGGGTACAAAAAGTGGAGTAACAATATTTTCAATATTTAACATTAAGTGGCTTCCCCGTAAAAAAGTTATGTGCCCAATTACAGCAAAGCTGTAGGTTATCGTGCACTATAAAAACAGAAATTTACTCAACAATATTATTTAAATTTATCTCTCTGGCTTTTTTAACGCAGGAATAGGACCGTAATTACGTTGTTCTCCCACAAATATAGCTGCAGGTGCAGGATAAGATACAGGACCATTTGGAGAATCGACTGTGATCCGACGTAAATGAGGATGATTTGATAGTCCGCCCATATCATTTACTGAAGCAAAAGCGACATCAGCATTATCGAGTAAAACTTCTGCTTCATCTTTAGATAAAGTTGCAAATCGAGCAGCTACAATTCCGTCTGTTTGCTCTCTAATGCCGACACGATCCACATTAGTTGCAAAGCGTGAATCTTTACCAAGCGCAGCATCTCCTATAAATTCAGAGCAAAGCTTGACCCACTCTCTATCGCTTTGAATAGAGATCAAAATTTGTTGACCATCTTTAGTATCAAAAACACCGTAAGGAGAAATTGATGGGTGAGCCATACCTACACGCTTTGGCGGTTTTCCGCCTTCAAAATGAAGCAGTGGTACAGTGAGCCAATCAGCCATAACATCAAACATTGAAACTGATATTTGAGCCCCTTTACCAGTTATTCCTCGACCAATTAAAGCTTCCAAAATGGCTGCATGTGCAGCCGCCCCAGTAGCAATATCGACAACAGAAGTGCCAACACGAGCTGCCTGATCTGGTCCGCCAGTAATAGAACAAAGACCTGACTCTGCTTGAATTAAAAGATCATAAGCTTTTCGATGTGCCATTGGCCCTTCTTCACCATAGCCACTAATAGAACAAACAATAAGTTTAGGATAATCACGTTTAAGCATCTCGAAATCGAAGCCTAACCTGGCTAATGAACCTGGTTTAAGATTTTGAACAAGAACATCAGCTTCAGATAAAAGATTCGTTAGATCGTCTTTTCCTTCAGGAGTAGTTAGATCAACAGTGAACGTGTCTTTACCCCGGTTAAGCCAAACAAAATAGCTGCTCTGTCCCGCTGCAACAGTGTCATATCCGCGAGCAAAATCTCCAGCTGGTCGTTCAATTTTTATAACCTGGGCGCCAGCATCGGCAAGGCGAGAAGTAGCAAAAGGAGCTGCAACAGCTTGCTCTATAGCTAATACTTTTAGACCTGCCAGTGGAAGGTTCGATTCTTTAGGGTTTTCCTGCGCGTTGAATTTCATATCAATAGTTCTCTAATTAAATTTTATGGGCGTCAGCTTGAACTTCGGGAATAGCTGCACGAAAACTATCAAGTTCTAAGCATGCCGCCTCTATCCGACAAATCGTTGGAAAGGGAGACAGATCGACATCAAAGCGGCGGGCATTATATACCTGAGGTACTAATAACACGTCTGCTAGAGTCGGTGTGTCACCATGGCAAAATTTTCCAGTTTTAGTAGAACAAGTTAATAGTTTTTCAAGTGCAGGAAAGCCTTTTTCAATAGTGTTGCGATACCAAATAACTTTATTTTCTGGATCAACCTTCATGTCGTTAATTAGATAATTTAGAACATTAAGGTTATTAACTGGATGGATATCGCAAGCAATTACTTGAGATAATGCTCGTACTCGAGCTCTATCTACTGGCTCACAGGGAAGTAGTGGTGGCTCTGGGTAGGTTTCATCTAAGTATTCTAGGATAGCTAAAGATTGAATTAAGATGGTTCCATCATCTAACTCCATTGAAGGTACCTGCCTTTGAGGGTTTATTTTTGCATAGCTTTGTTTAAGTTGTTCACCGCCATCTCTAAGTAAATGAACAGGAACACTTTTATAAGGCAGACCTTTTAAGCTAAGACCAATGCGCACGCGATAAGCAGCAGACGAACGCCAATATGTATATAGTTTCACAGATTATCTCCCCTATTTTCTTGTGATTTGTTCAGATGAATGCAATTTTATACCTTCAGCATTCAAGCGAACTTTTTCCATTAGCCGGATTAATGTTTCACGCTCATCCTGCGATAAACCGTCAAGTGCCTGTTTTTCTACATCACGAACAATTGGGATCAACTCGGTCATCGCCTTTTTTCCTTTAGGCGTTAAATTCAAGAGTACCGATCTGCGATCTGTTGGGTCTTCGTGTCGCTCTAAATATTTACGTTTTTCAAGGTCTGCAACCCCCCTAGAAACATTAACCTTAGCCATACTAGAATATTTAACGACATCTTTTGCCGTTACGTGTTTATGCTCATTAAGCACAACTAAAACTCGCCATTCGTGAACAGAAAGTCCATGGGATGTAGCATATGCTTCTCGGACCTTACTGCTTATAGATGTGTAGTAAACTCTTACCTGATAAGGAAAAAAATCACTAAAAATGAATTCTTTTATTGGTTTGCTCATTACAATACTGTCTCTCGTTATTTATTAAAGACCTTGACCATATAGCCTAATGTTATTCAACTAACCGGCTGTACATAGATAATCTCGACCTTAAACAATTGGAGTTTGTTTCATATGGAACTAGTTTAGTTGAGATTAAATAAATTGCAACAAACAATGAAACATAAATAAAAATCATATTTAAAAGCATGTTATGCATAAGAATCTATAATTTAAACATTGTTAATATATTAAAAAATAAAAAACGCAATGCTAAACAATTGACATAGTTCCAAATGTATCTAATAATTGTTTTCTATTTATATCCTTATTTGATGACGAATAGTCAGTGCCTAGACCAACGAGTAATAACAGGACATATAGAAGGCTCAAGAAACTCGATGTAGTTAAGTAGTAGATGATCGAATCGGAATATAAAACCAAGCGAGATCCCAACACACCTGTGGGATGCGTGATAAATAATTAAGCTTATAAAAGGAATCGACACATGAAACTAGCAACATTAAAAAACGATACACGAGATGGTCAACTAGTTGTCGTCTCTCGTGATTTAAGTCAGTGCATTACAGTACCTAATATAGCCAGTTCGCTACAGCAAGCACTTGATAATTGGAGTACAACATCACCATTACTTAATACTGTTTACCTTGCTCTAAATAATGGTAGTTTAGAGTCTCAACCTTTTAACCAGTCTGCTTGTACTGCGCCACTACCTCGCGCTTATCAATGGGCTGATGGCTCGGCTTATGTAAACCACGTTGAGTTAGTCCGTAAAGCACGAAATGCTGTATTGCCAGAAAGCTTCTGGACAGAACCTCTAATTTACCAAGGGGGGTCTGACGTATTTCTTGCACCCCACGATGATATTCCACTAGAGGATGAGTCTTGGGGGATGGATCTCGAAGGTGAAATTGCTGTTATTACTGACGATGTAAAAATGGGAACCAAGCCTGAAGACGCTGCAGATAAAATCAAGTTAGTGATGTTAGTTAATGATGTAACGTTACGTAACGAAGTTCCTGCAGAACTCGCTAAAGGGTTTGGTTTTTATCAAGCCAAACCTTTCGGTACATTTTCACCTGTTGCAGTAACGCCTGATGAGCTGGGTGATGCATGGCATGGAGGAAAGCTCCATTTACCGCTACTTGTTACCATTAATGGGGAGTTATTTGGTAAGGCTAACGCAGGCGTAGATATGACCTTTAATTTTTCGACCATTATATCTCATGCCGCTAAAACACGTCCTTTAGGTGCTGGGACTATTGTTGGATCAGGTACTGTATCTAACAAACAAAATGGTGGTCCTGGTAAACCTGTTCCAGAAGGTGGATTAGGTTATTCTTGTTTAGGCGAGATACGTATGATTGAAACAATTCAGTATGGTAAACCAAGTACACCTTTCCTACAGTTTGGCGATCATGTGTGTATAGAAATGAATGATGCAAAAGGTAGTTCAATCTTTGGATCTATCAAGCAGACAGTTGTTAAGTTTAAATCAAATAACTAAAAAAATTCAATCCAGCCCATCACAGGCTGGATAGCGTTTGGAGTTATCTCATAAGAAAAAAGAGTGACTAAAGTACAATAACTCTGAAACTTTAACCTTTTAAACCTAAAAGTTTGCGATATTTACTTATAAACAAATCTTTACCTTTGATAACACTCGTTACCCAATTTCCAAAGGTTGCAATAACAAGAAATGAATTACCTTTATTTGGACCTAGTGGCAAAAATAAAGGTGCTTTTCCTGCGGCCCAAGGGGAGTAAGGTTTAATTTGATTTAGGGCCTTTCCTTTCACTTGTTCTTTTAGCATTTTGGTAAGCCATCGTACTTGTCGACTAACAGCAACAATCGTCATAGCATCTGTGTTATTTGCAACATCACCTGCAGCAAATACATTATCAAATGTAGATGGACGTAAGTAACTATCGACCTTAACACGATCCGATTTATCTTTTGTAATGTTAGGTAACCCGTTAAGTACAACTGAAGCAGCACGTGAACCTACCGTAGGAATGATCAGATCTGCTATCAGTGTATTACCGTCAGACAAACTAAGGGTACCAGAATAAGGAGTGGTTAAGCTTTCAAGATTGTTCACTCTCACACCTAACTTTACATCAACACCAGCGTCATTAAGTTTTGAGGCAAGGGAAGCTCCAAACTTAGGTGGCATTTGTAAAAATAGACTGGAATCACTAGAGATCAACGTAACGTTTTTCTCTGACATTGCATAACTAATTTCACCAGCTAACTCTGTTCCAACAGTACCGGCACCGACAATAGCAACAGACGATGCTGCTTTTAATTTATCATGTAACCCCTTGACGACAGAACAAAAGTCATCGATATTATCACCTGCAGGTTTGAAAGCGTCTCCATTAGTAGATCCCGTTGCAATGACTATAAAGTCGGCCGCAATGTGTGTGTCATCCATTAACGTGACACCATTTTCATCTACGCTAGTCACTTTTCCTTTTATTACTTTCCCTTTTGATAGGAGTAAGTCATAAGGCATTAATGCGCGATCTAATAACGAAGGGTCTACAATGGCACGTATCATTGCTGGCGCATGAACGAAGGATTTGCGTTGCTCTATAAGTGTAACGTCAAGATCATTATCTAACGCTTTAGCTAATTCAACGCCTAAATAGCCGCCACCGACTATTACAAGTTTCTTTCTCATTTTAAGACCTATTACTTTTTTGGATAAACAATTTCATGTAAACCTTCTGATAGATAGGTTTGGGTAACGCCATTTCGAGTTACTATAAGCTCTTCTTTTGCTATGTAACGATAAGCATCTTCTCCAGGAAGGAACTCCCCTGGTTCAATCATTACTAAAGCTATAAGGTCTATATTGGCGATATAACTTAAATCACCTTTTGAACCTTTAAGCGTCAAACTTTTTGAGAATGTATAACCCATGATATCTTCAGTCATGATGTCATTAATGACAGCTGTGGCTTTTACATTCTCTGGATCTGTCATCGATTCAGAAGGAGATATTATAAGATTTTTACTGTCAGTGACCAATGCGCCAGACTGAAGTATATTATCTTCAAAATCCATAATTACAGAGTAGTCGATAGAAATATCAGATGAATGCACTTTCCCCCAGTACCAATTTTTCACCCTACCCGCTAGACTTTTTTCCCCCCAATTATGATCGTGATAACCTGTTCCTTTTACTTTTGTTGTTTTACCATTTTTATAAAGTTCGCCTTCGATATGACCAGAAGGAACAGCAACTGTCCAAGGCATTGGTGTGTCGGTTCCTTCGGATGTGTACGGGTGATTACCTTTATTTAAGGTTAACTTTGCACCATAGCCGTCAATCATTGTATAAAGTTCGTAATGATCGCCACAGTCTTTGCAGTATTCTTCTTTACCAAATGTTACATCACACTTTATATCGCTAGTTGATACGTCTGTCTCCGTGTATTTCTTTATTTTAGATATTTCAGATTGGCCCCTCGGATAAATATTTAATCTAACAGAAGGTTGTCTAGGTTTTAGCCGTGTGTCATTTAAGGAGAACATTACAACCAGGAAGTCACCATTCTCAAAATGGGCATCAAAGTACCACCACTCAAAATGTTCTTCTCTATTGGTGACAGGAAAATCAATATGAGTTGCATCTGCTTTAACGTAATTAAGTGTTTTATTAACCATTTAAAAACCTCTTAAATGTGTAGTGTTGAGTATATTCCATAGCCGTTTAGTAAAATATTATTTTTACATGCTTATGAAACAGACCGCAATATATGCGGCCTTGTCATTTTTATCTAAAACTTAGACTGTGGTCGGTACACTAGATCAGCCTCATTGAGTTGACGATTTACCCAATCTCGCCTTTCTTTGGTAATTTTCTTATCAAGCTTTTCAGCATAAGCTGGATTGTTCAACCGACGTGTACCTCGAATATAATTCTTTGGTCCTGTTACGATCAAATAAACAAGCCCCCAAAATTTCGCTTTAGGAAGCTCTGCAACCTCATGTGTTTCGGGTGAAACAAAAAATGCAGTCATCGCTATGTTTGACTTGTATTCCCACCAACGCTTAAATCTCTCAAGACCTTTAAGTTCTTTAGGCGGTTCAAAACAATCCATAAAGGATTTACACAAGCGAATACCATCCGGATCATCCGACGCTTCTGACGAAAGCATCAAGTGATACAAAATTTTCTGCCCCTCCTTGATCGTTGTAGGGAATGGAATATCATAGCTGTAACCCATCACATGTGACACATAGCGCCACAAGTGCATCATTGCTTCGATTTCTTCATCGGTTACTTTTCGACCCAACATACGACTGGCTTTACCCAAAACTAAAGCGGAAATAATTGGTGCAGCCAGTAAACCTGCTTGGTTAATCGGCATGCCGAACTCTTCAGGGTCCCACTTTTCGCTACTAAACACCGCACGACGGATAAGTGTATGCAGCAAGCGCACACGAAGTGCTGTTTTCCAGCCTTCCCCAAATTTTTTCATGCCGCCCACTTCAGAAATTTCAGTCCAGAAGTTACAGGTTAACAAGAAACGTTTATATGCAGTATCATCTGAATATTGTCCTGTGGACATTAATGTACGTGAAATGTTACGAACGCGGTAACCGTCTAATGTAGCAATACCTTGAAATTGAAAACCATAAGAACCATAACCACGATAAGTTTTTGCACCGAGCTCTATCTTGTCCCAATCTAGCCATTCTGGATCTTCAGAGACCTCTTCCCAAATAGCTTTCAATTCAGGAGATGGGCTTTCAACGGCATCAATGCCACCCGTCAAAATTTGGTTGATTACTTCATGCGGGTTCTCGCCGTCACGACGAATTTTAAGAATAGCAGCATCCGACAACGGGTCCCCAGACCAGTTCGACATGCTCATTTTTTTCGCGAATTCAGGATCATATTCAGGGATTTCCTTAAACAAAAGCTTCATGAGTTTGTCTACATTTTTCCGACCAGGATTCTCTTCAAACGGATATACAACCATGTCACTAGGAGGCGCTGTTCGCCCCTCTGCTATTGTTAACATTGCTTGGTCTATTGCAAGCTCTGCAGCAAGATCTTTTTCATCAAGTAATTTCATTAGTGTTGTTCTCCGATGCGAGCGATAACCGATTTTGATTCTAAATAACCACCAAGTCCTTCAGTGCCTAAATCACGTCCAACACCAGATTGACGGAAGCCTCCAGTTGGTACGCCTGCAGGGGGGAAAGCTGCACTATTTATAAACACCGTACCAACGCGCAAGTCACGTGCCGTTCGTTGAAGAGTCGCGTGGTTTGAACCGAAAATGGTTGCACACAAACCATAGTCAGATGCATTAGCTGCCTCGATGACTTCGTTGATATCATCAAAAGTTTCGATAGTCATTACAGGACCAAAAATTTCTTCTGTAAGTAACGCACTATTTTTAGGGAGATCGGTGATAATAGTGGGTTTAATAAAATAACCATCACTTTCAATTGCCTTTCCTCCGACTAGAACTCGACCTTCTTTTTCGCCAAGTTTAATGTAGTTCATTACACGTTCAAATTGGCCTGCAGAGCACATAGGGCCAATCATATTACCATCTTGTAATGCATTACCTTGTGGTAAGTTTTCTGTAAACGCAATACAAGCTTTAGCCAATTTTTCAGCAATAGAGGTATGAGCAATAACCTTAGAGCCAGATACGCAGATCTGACCTGAGTTGGCAAATGTCGCCATGCAAATCATCGGAACTATAGGTTCAAGATCCGCATCACCCATAACAATTACTGGATTTTTTCCGCCTAGTTCTAAACTTAGGCGCACCATTCTATTTGATGCTTTTTCGTGAATGTGTTTACCGATAGAAGTTGAGCCAGTAAAGGCAAATTTGTCTATGTTTGGGTTATCTAATATAGCTTCTCCAACTACTGGACCTTCACCCGTTACCACATTAAATACACCTGCAGGAAAACCAACCTGTCGCACAAGTTCTGCAAGACGGAGTACAACTAATGAGGCGTCTTCAGCAGGTTTCATAACTACAGTACAACCTGCAGCAAGTGCTGGCGCTAACTTCCAGCTCGCTATCATTAATGGAGCATTCCAAGGAATAATGGCACCAACAACACCTACTGGCTCTTTTGTTGTGTAACTAAAGTAATCACCTTCGTGCATATCAGGATCAATATCGATTGTTTCACCCTTAATCTTTGTTGGGAAACCCGCAAAATAACGAAAGGTTTGAACGGTTTTCAACACTTCAAAACCAAGGGCAAGGTGGCGAGGTAGACCTAAATCTGCAGCGATAAGATCAGCAAGTGTTTCACTGTCTTCTTCAATCGCGTCTGCTAGTTTGTTCAGCAGCTTCTCACGATCTTGAGGGCTACATTTACGCCATGGAGAGCCAATAGCAAAAGCGCTTTTGGCCGCCGCACAAGCCCTATCTACGTCTTGCGCTGTTGCGCGAACTGTTTGACCGATGACCGTTGCAGTCGATGGATCAATGACATCAGTCGTTTGATCACTGTTACTGGCTGTCCATTGTCCATTGATAAATAGCCCAGGGTTACTCTCAATGAAATGACGAGATGTGTCGCTGATTAAATCTAGAGCTGATTGCATTACTTTTCTATTCATTATTACTCCCCACAATGCCGTGAAGTGACATTTTCAATAATTGTGTGTGTTGTGTAGTGTGTGTTGTGTGTTTTTGTTAATTCAAACCTTAACGTAAATAATATATTACAAAGTGTAATGTAAACGCAAGATATATTACAACTTGTAACGTATCTAGGATTTAATCAAAAGAGATAAGTAAATTTCATCCGAAAGCACCTCTCTTATATAACGTTCAACACAAATCGGCTTATATTGGGGTCTATTTAACGACAAGAAAATTGAGTTAGCGCTAGGCAAAAATATTTGCATCTCGTTGTTATCACTCATTGCTCCTGCATTACTCTACTTTCAGCACACATAACGTCGTAAATAAAAAAGTGTGTTCAATTATTTATGCATGTTGGCATAAATGAAGTTATTTCCAGATCATTTGATTAAAGTGAAACATTGCGAGGTTTAGAGAAATGTATGTTTATCTTTGAATATAAGCACGATCATATACTCGTCGGAATATAGTCTATATTAAACAAAAATAGTTTATGGACATCACTTGAGAATTTTTAAAATATCGTTGAAATAAAAATTAGTCATTTTTATTTCGTTTGAAAAGACTTGAAGTTATCAACACCAAGGTGAATAAGTTGTGCGACATTGAATGACGTTGTTTCGATATCCCAAGGATTATTTTTTTGTAAAAAACTTTGCAAAACACCATCTAATGCAGCGGTAGTAAAAGTAGCAATAAACTGCATATCATTATCACCAAGAGAGTGACCATAAGACTCTTTGAGTAAACTTACCGCCCTTTTTCGACCGCGCTCTTGCAATAATAATTTCGTTTTTAACCCTGCGTGACCGCGTAAAGCTAAGTGTAAAAGATGATTTTCTGGATCTATACTATCAAAAACAATGCGAAAGTATCCGGCGAGAAGATTTACACTAGGCTCCATCTTATACTGACTCACTTGCTCAATTTTAACATCTAGTTGATCTTGCCATTCCTTCACCGCTTCATCCAATATTGCCTGTCGCCCTGTATAATTACGATAAAACGTTGGACGTGAAACGCCTGCTTTTAGCGCTATTTCTTCAATAGAAAGTTCATCTAAAGACTTTGTTTCTAATAACGTTGCGAGCGCTTGCTCGATCTTTTTTCTACTTTTTATTTGTCTTGCGTCCAAAATAAAACGATCTCTATTTAACTTTAATATCAGGTTAAGGACCAAAGTAAAACATTATTATGATGATTATTTACGTATTCTACTTTGAATAAATTGGAAATTAGATTGTGATAACGTCTCTAATATATCACATTATTTTTGTTAAATTTGGGCTAGATTCTAAAAGCTATAGCAAAATGTGAGTATATTCATAAGGGTTATCTAAAATCATTAAGGTAAGTAATACGTAGCGTAAACATCTTCATCTTATAGGTTTTACATTAAATGTTGGTTTGGTTATTTATCATCTCTTTTTTGACTATTTGAAAAAAATGACACAAAATCCCGAATACTAGCTTACACCGCACATAGCGAGAAATTATTCTTTCTCAAGATCGATTATAATCTACTTTGGCTTGCTATAAATAATGTATACCAAAAGGAAATATTTTGACGTTAACTGAACAAGCTATTGAAAAACTGCGTGAGGTCATTTTAATTGGAGTCCTTGCTGATGGAGCGTCTATTACAGAGAGGCAGATCAGTGATCTTCTAAGTATGTCTCGCACGCCTGTGCGTGCTGCAATGCAAGCATTAGCAAACGAAGGGTTGCTGGAGTACGAATCACAACGAGGTTATCGGGTTCGCACGATTAATCTTGAGACTATTTTTGATGCATTTAAAGTGCGAAGTGCTTTAGAAGGGCTCGCCTGCCAAATAGTGTGCGAAACAGGCTTGTCAGATGAAACCACAGCAATACTGAAAAGTTGTATTGAAAAAGGAAGAATGTTACTTGAAGGTGCGGGAGAGGGATTTCAGCATAACGAATGGCGAAATATGAATGAGCTATTTCATCAAACTATTGTTGATGCTGCTAATAACGACACCCTTAGTAGCTCTTTGGCAAAAGTAGTTATGATGCCGATGCTCTCATTTAAAGTGATTGCCACTACGTTGACTAGCCCAAATATGACTCTATTGGAAGGCTCGCAGCGCGATCATGAACAAATTTTAGATAGCCTGCAAGCTGGTCAATCAACTCGAGCATCTAATCGTATGCAAGAGCATATTCTCGTGGCTGCGGATTTAATTTCGAAAGATGCTAGAAAGCAACTATTAGTGGTTAATAAAATATCACCAAGCATTTAACATTGGCAGTTTTATAAAAATAGATAAAAAAATATTATTCCTGTACTCCTTAAACATAAGGAATACAGGGTTTATATACTATGATGTTATGTATTGCCGTGCATGAAATCGTCAACATCAGGTGCACGTTTCGTCTTCGACCACTCTTCTAACATTGGTCCTGCTCTTTGGTTTAACTTTAAGACCATTTCTGGTGTTGTTGTGTCTGCAACTAACTCCATTCGGTGCCCATTCGGATCAAAGAAATATATAGACTGGCAAATTTTGTGATCAGTAGGTCCAACCACCTTGATGCCCCCGTCTTGCAAGCGATTTTTATAGGCTAAAAGAGTTTCCATGTCCGCAACGCGAAGTGCTAAATGCTGTACCCAATCAGGTGTGTTCTTATCCATCTGCATATCTGGTGATTCCGGCAATTCGAAAAATGCTAAAAATGAACCATCCTCCATCTTTAAAAAAATATGAATATGAGGGGACCATTCGCCTGTTGATGGCACCTTATTTTCTGCAACGGAGATAGTTAGATTAAGGTCCATGTATTTTTTATAGAATTCAGTTGTTTCTTTAGCATCGCGACAACGATAGGCAACATGGTGCAAGCCATATACGGTCATATTATTCTCCTGTTATATATTTAAATTATTGATCTAATAAATTTACTCGTCATTTTTAGAACCAAAGCCTGGTAATAAATTAAAGCGTTTTAAAATAGTTTTATTCTTTTCTCATTTACTCAATTTTATCTTTTAATACTTTGCCTGTAATAGTTCAGGGTTGTTTGCATGAGCAATTCAAAAATGTATTCCTTCTAGTCTTTCTTTTCCCTTATCTTTTTATGCTTCCTTCCCATCAACATTAAGAAAAAAATAATTTTTGGATCTCTTATTTGAGATGAACAGACGTATTCTGATGATAAATTAACCTTTCTGGTATACATTTTACTAGCAAAACCTATTTATGTATGTATATTAAACTAAAATGTATACCAAAGCATTTAAAATAATAATTATTTCTAATAGACCATGGGGAGCAGAACAATATGTTTAATAATAAAAACTTTAAAAATAAATTGAGTAAAAAAGTATTAGCAAGCACCGTAGTAATGTCCATCATTAGTAGTAATGCGTTAGCGGGAGCCATTGACTTTAGTGGAATGCCTATCACTAAACTATTTGAAGAAGGAACTTTTATTGAAGCTACATATAGCCAAATTTCAGTCGATTTTTCAGGAACGGATATAGCAGGTATAGATACAGGGCAGCTAACGGATGACATTAAAGTTTATTCATTTACCTATAAGCAAGATATAAACGAAAAACTATCGTTTGCATTAATAAAAGATACGCCTTTTTATAATGAGACCACTTATGGTGAAGGTTTTTTTGCGGGGGTAAAAAATGAAGTACAAGTTGATAGTATTACTGGTCTATTGAGATATAAACTTAGCGAGAATTGGGCGGTACATGGCGGAATAAGTGGACATAAAAAAGATGCAACAACGTATGCACCTGCTACGTTAGTTGAAGGTGGATATACGCTAGAAACTAAAGGTAATGTCAGCTTTGGTTATGTAGCTGGAGCAACATATGAAATTCCGCAGTATCATGTACTTGTTGGACTCACGTACTTTTCTGACGTTGACCAAGAGTTAGATGCTACAGAAAATGGCGTGGAAACAGGGAAGTTTGATGTTACGACTCCTGAATCAGTTAATCTCGACTTTCGCTTTCCTGTGAGTACAGAAAACTTGGTTTTCGGTACTGTAAGATGGACGAATTGGGATGGTTATGAAGTAAAACCACCAAGCGGTTTTCCTATTGCAAATATTTCAGAAGACTCATATAAATATAGCTTAGGTGCTTTACATCTATTTACGGAACGGTGGGTTGGATTCGTACGTGGTGGTTATGAATCCGGACCAAACGAGGAACAAACGCTTAATGGCTTTTATGGCAATATAAAGCAATTTGGAATTGGCACATCTTATACACAAGATAAGGTAAAGGTTACTGGGTTCGTAAATCGTATCACTACTGAAGCAAGAACAGGTATTATAGGGGCATTTGATGATGGTTCTGTAACAGCATTATCACTCTCCATTCAGTATAACTTTTAAGGGTGAGACTAGGAGCTGCTGATCTTTCAAATTAGCAGCTAAATCATTGAATGCGCCAGTACTGCCTTGATCTCAAATTACAATTTTAATTCATCGCATATGCTACTATTGCACGAAAATGTTTTAACCTTGCAAACGCATTTTCAACTAAAACCAAAAGAGTCCCCCACTAGAAAATTTTGGTCAAGCAGGCAACTGTGTTTTCTTGAACTTTTTTATTCAAAAACCAAGTGTTCTTATTATTTAAAGTCAATTTAAACTCAATTTAAATATGACTACGCACCTAGTTAGACAGTATAATTAAGCATCATTGATGATTAATTAAGACCCTTGGCTTTCACCTCATTCATCGTTTAGTGCCAATGTCAGTAACGTCAACTTTTGCTACTTTTAACCATTTGATCATACATAGGTTAAACCTCCCCCGCCATCACACCATAACTTAAATTTTTACGCAGACGAAAATAGCGTTGCCTGAGCGCTGTGCCCATGGGGTTATTTTGTCGTAGTCATGTTCAAATATGTGGATTTCGAAGTACGGCTTTAGGGCTTCTTTAAGCTCAGTATAACTAAAAGCAACCATTGGGTGCTCATCGTGCCATACGAGTGTTTTGTCTGCGGTGGTTTTTTCTATGCTGAGTTTTAATAACTGTTTGCTGCCAGTGCCACTGTAATGCCAACCAGAGCGAAATGTGAATACGCTATTTTCGCTTGTTGCTGTGTACTCTACAAATGAATCGCTGTCGATTTTGTTTTTATCAACTGTATTAATGCAAAATATTCCACCCGTTTTTAATGCACTGTGTACGCTGGCAAGGCATTCTTTTAACTTATTAATGCCGTCGCAGTAATGGATTGAATACAAAAAGCAGGTAATTAAATCCAAGTGCTCGGTTACCTTAAATTCACTCATGTTTTGCAATGAAAATTGCGCTTCTGGGCAACGCATTTTTGCTTTATCTAGCATTGGCTGGTTTATATCAAGCCCACTACTTTGGTAACCATAATCAATAAAATGACGTACATGCGGGCCGGTGCCACACGCTAAATCGAGGTGGGTGTTTCCGCCATTACCAAAAATTTGGTGCAACCTATGAATAGAATTACTTTGGGCTTGATAATCTATATCTGCGCACATTAAGTCGTAGTAATCAGAGAGGTCGGTGTAAAGCGCATTTGCGGACATATAAGCCTAGTAGTTTGTAGTAGCGTATTTTGAGTCGCGCATAATAAACTAGTTATGGCTATTAACGAAGAAGATATGAACTTTAGGATAGATGTAATTTAGGGCTATAAAGTTTAGGGTTGCTGAATGGCGCTTTGCTTAGCTTATACAATCCACGCATTTAAATATCATAGAAAGTTGTTGTAAAACGGTGTGAAATTGAAGATTTGTTGGGTTTCGCTACGCTCTACCCAACCTACATAATATAACTTTAAGCTGCTCTTTAACTAATTCCTAAATACTTATGTACTTGTATTGATAGGCGCCAGTTTTTAGCAATACAGGTGTCGATTGCTAATTTGGTTGCTGATACTTTTTGGCTAATTGGCTGTAAGTAAACAAGCTTTGGATTAACACCTGTTTTAGCAAATAACGCTTCGAGCTCTTCTACGTGTTTTTGCATAGCAACGGGGTGTTTAATTTCGTTTGCGCGCTTCATAGCACTGGTAAGTACTTCATAACCGCCACGCATATTAATTTTTGGCGATACCGTTACCCATGTTTGCTCTGGGGCAAGTATTTCAAATGTACCACTGGTTTCTATTTGCGTGCTAAAGCCGTTCTCGTGTAATAAGTTACACACTGGGTTTAAATCGAACATACATGGTTCGCCGCCAGTTATTACAACGTGCTTAGCGGTGTAACCTCGCGATTGAAATAATGCGAGTACTTGCTCGGCGCTTGCCGTTGCCCAATGATCTGAGTCAGCCTTTTTTTCTACGGTTTCGTCGAGCGATACTTTATATACGTTATCAACATTCCACGTTTGCTTGGTGTCGCACCAAGAACATCCTACAGGGCAGCCTTGTAGTCGTAAAAATATTGAGGGTGTGCCAGTAAAACTTGCTTCACCTTGAATGGTTTCAAACACTTCATTAATTTTGTACAAAAGAGATCTCACTTACTACCTAGCAGCAAAATTGCTACTATAAAAACCCAAAAAGCGCTGTGCAAAAATTGTTATTTAAGCTGCGGGCGTGTAGTATATCGCGCCCTGATATAAACCTCTATTAAAACTAAGAGCAAAACAGATATGACGCAAAAAGTAGTTGTTATTTATTCCGGCGGTATGGACTCATTTACTGTATTAAATAAAGCCCTGCAACAAGGCCATGATGTATATGCCCTATCATTTGACTATGGTCAGCGTCATGTAAAAGAGCTTAAAGTGGCAGCAAGTGTGTGCGAAAAACTAAACGTGCCGCACAAAATTGTAGATATTTCGGCAATTAATCAGCTTATTGGCGGCTCGTCACTTACCGATGATATTGACGTACCTGAAGGCCATTACGAAGAAGAAAGTATGAAAAGTACGATTGTACCTAATCGTAATATGATTTTACTCTCGCTTGCGGTAGGTTACGCGGTATCACTTAAAGCAGGCCAAGTTTATTACGGTGCTCATTCTGGTGATCATGCTATATACCCTGATTGTCGCCCTGAATTTGTGCAAAAAATGGATGATGTTTGCCGTATTGCAAACTACGACGCAGTAGAAATTTTTAGCCCGTACTTAAACAATACTAAAATTGGTATTTTAACCGACGGTATGGAAATGGGTTTAGACTACAGCCAAACATGGACTTGCTACAATGGTCGTGAAAAAGCCTGTGGTAAATGTGGTGCTTGCCAAGAACGTCTTGAAGCATTTGCATTAAACAATATTACAGACCCGTTAGAATACGAATAGGCGCTATTTAGGTAATATTACCAACACTATTTGTATAAAATATAAAGGCTATCGTTGATAGCCTTTTTTATGCACGCTCTTCTGGCATCTAAATAAACATTTTTTATTTAATTTTTCCTGTCCTAACTTAATCAGCTTAATTGCATGTTTTCTATCATGCTCAAATTTACTGTTTTCAAAAACATATTGTGAATGCTCAAGAACGGCAAACCAATTTTCTTGTGCTTTATATAAATAAGTCAATTTTTCATGAATACTGTTTTTATTACATGTAATTCTATCTAGGCAATTTGTATATTGCTTGCACTTAAAAATCATCAATAGCAGATAACTTGCTAAAACTTGAATCATCACAGGTCCAATAGTCTTTCTTGCCATTTTTTTGTATGGTTACTGATCTTTCCTCTGTAACCATATCAAACTCTTCACTATAGTAATCGCTTACTACGACTCCACCATTAGCTTGTGTAAAAGTCATACTATGCTCTGTTACCAAAAAACGGTGATAACTCGACTTAGTTACATCATTAAGTCGGATAGAGTTGGTGAGGTTGGTTCCTTCAACATTAAACGTCTCCAACTTAAATGTTCCATTCATTTTACTAACAACAATTTCAATTGGCTTAGGTGCATCTGCTTGGCATTTAAATATAACCCCTAACTCACTTTGAGTTGCATTACACGGTGCAATAAAAAATAAGAGAAAGCTCAAAAAAACCAAAAAAAAGTTATTTTTTATCATATTTGAATCAGCTTAAATAAGAGGAGTTATAAATTAGTGACGTTTTTTATCGCACTTAAAATAGATAGTTTATTATTGTCGTTAAATTGCGCACGTATACATATTTTATTAATTATAAAAGTAAGCGTGTTATTTATTGCTGAATGTTCATCGTCAGCACTTAAAGGCTCTTCAACAACGTTATATTCTTTGTATTTATTTTTAACGTCATCAGGGGTCGAACTTTTATTTAAAGAAATAACATCAAGTGCACACGGTGTAATATCGGCATCATCATCGCCATCAAAATGAAAAAACAGGCACTCGGCCATTCTTTCTTCAAAAGTAACAGACATGCCTTTTTCTGGCATCACTACAGAGGCTTTATTAAACTTATGATTGTAACGATACTCAGGGTTTTCGTTAAACAAATCACGGCATAACCCCATCGCATTATTACTAAAATTAGAGCCAAGTACTTGCTCAATCACGTCAAAATCAATCATTATAAATATACCTTTAAATTATTGGTTTTAATATAAGCATAATAAGTAAACATAAAGCACTCACGGTTTAAATGAATGCTTTATGCCGGTGTATATTTGCAATACTAAGTAATTAAAACTGCTTCATAGGTTAGACATTAAGAGATAATTGGATTCAGGCCGCATTTTAATCGTCCTTTTTCTTTATCTCTTTTTGGGTTCGCTCTTCGTGCATATTTTGACAAAAAACTGATAGTT
>NZ_JADYXF010000035.1:0-57441 GCF_015864385.1 Pseudoalteromonas sp. SWXJZ94C | reverse complement strand
CCGGCACGACTTGTTAGTCGAGGGATTTTAAATCCCTTGTGTCTACCAATTCCACCACTCGGGCATCGAGTTTGCTAATTAAAGCGTGTGGAGTAAATTATATGGAGGCGGAACCCGGAGTCGAACCGAGGTAAACGGATTTGCAATCCGGTGCATGGCCACTCTGCCATTCCGCCCCAGTGTATCCAGATAAATTGGAGCGGTACACGAGGCTCGAACTCGTGACCTCGACCTTGGCAAGGTCGCGCTCTACCAACTGAGCTAGTACCGCATTTTATTTATCAGTTAGTTGAATTAACACATGATGATTTATGTGAACATTCAGGTAACTGATTAATTACCGTTTTGTTTATCTCGGGGGCTATGCCCTCTCAACACGGACGCATTCTACAGAGATTATTAAACGCGTCAATACAAAAAATGATAGTTTTGAACTGTTTGCTTGTTTTTTATCTAAAATGGTGCGTTATTATACGTTTACAGTTAATTTTTAGTCAATTCACCCCATGCTGCACGCAAATATTGCACCATAGAACTCAAGGTTAAAAACGTCGCTATATACAATAAGCCAAAACTTAGATAGTTCATCCAAGTATCGTATTGCCAAATTAGACCTATAATGGCTAGCATTTGTGCAGCTGTTTTTATTTTACCCATATTGGACACGGCCACATTACCGCGCTTACCTTGTTCAGCCATCCATTCACGAAGTGCTGATATAATTATCTCACGACTTATAATAATAAGTGCAGGAATAGTCATATACATAGATTGATAATGATCCGATAGTGCAACTAACGCAGCGCACACCATTACTTTATCAGCAACGGGATCTAAAAAGGCACCAAATGGAGTTGATTGCTCAAGTTTACGAGCTAAATAACCATCAAGTATATCTGTAATTGACGCAAGCCAAAAAATAAAAGCAGCAGCGAAAAGCGACCAGCTATAAGGCAAGTAAAATATCACCAAAAATACGGGGATAAGAAAAAGTCTAAATGTTGTGAGTGTGTTTGGAATATTCCACATAACTACTTGGATATGTCTTTTTTGCTATATTCGCATGTAGGGCTAGCCCTTGTCATGCAAATGGTTAAATATCTTCTCAGCCATGTCAGGGCTGATCCCAGGAACTTTCTTTAACTGTTCTATATTAGCAGCTTTTACTCCCTGCATGCCCCCTAAATATTTTAATAATGTTTGGCGGCGTGTAGAACCTACTCCATTTATTTCTTCTAACAATGATTGTGTTCGTTGTTTTTGGCGCTTATTTCGATGCCCAGCAATAGCAAATCGATGAGATTCATCGCGTATATGCTGTATTAAATGTAGCGCAGGTGCATCCGAATCCATTGGGATAGTTTTTCGACCACCGTCAATTAATAGTGTTTCAAGACCCGGTTTACGGCTGGTCCCTTTTGCAACACCGACTAATAAAGGCATTTTTGCATGCGGCCAATTAGAAAAATATTGTTCAGCACGCCCTAATTGCCCTTTACCACCATCAATAAAGATAACATCAGGAATCTTATCTTCATCTACTAATTTGTTATAGCGTTTGTTAAGTGCAAACTCCATTGCAGCATAATCATCACCACCTGTAATTCCCGTTACGTTATATCGTCTGTATTCTTTTGTATTTGGTCCTTGCGAATCAAATACAACACAACTTGCAACTGTGTTCTCCCCCATGGTGTGACTTATGTCAAAACATTCCATTCGGGTTATATCATCAAGACGTAATGTTGCTTTTAATTGTGCATAACGTTTATTAATAGAGTCTTGGGTACTTTGTTTAACTGCTATGCTATTTAATGCATTTTTATTTGCGAGTTGTAAGTATTGAGCACGTTCACCTCGAGTAACAACTTTAAGTGTTACTTTACGTTCGCTTATTTGCGTGAGTGCTTCACCCAATACTTGGCTTTCTTCTATTTCGAATGGCAGTATGATTTCTTTTGCAATACGCCCTGTCGCTCCGGGAGCTAAGTAATACTGACCTAAAAATGAAGTAAGTATTTCTTGTTCGCCAGAATCTTTAGGCACTTTTGGGAAATATGTTTTACTGCCTAATACTTTATGATCTCGGATCATTAATAAATGAATGCCGTTTAAACCATTCAAATGAGCAAAACCCACTACATCCATTTCAGCAAAATTACCTGAAATAGATTGTTGCTCCTGCATTTTACGAAGTAGCATTATTTGGTCGCGTACTTTTGCAGCTAATTCAAAGTTTAACTGCTTGCTCGCCCCTTCCATTTTTTTTATTAAGTCGGCAATTACTTCGTGCGATTTTCCAGTTAAAAATTTGCGAACGTAATCAACTTGCTCACTATAGTCATCATCCGTTACTTTATTTACACATGGAGCTGAGCAGCGTTTAAGCTGATATTGTAAACATGGACGACTTCTTGCGCGATAATATGCATCTTCACATTGGCGGACCGGGAATATTTTTTGCATTAAACGCAAGCTTTCTGAGACAGCTCCAGCGCTTGGAAATGGTCCAAAGTACTCACCTTTTACTTTACGACTGCCACGATGAAACGCTAAACGTGGGTGTTTATGGCTGGTGAGTAAAATATAAGGGTACGACTTGTCATCGCGTAATAATATGTTGTAACGAGGTTGGTATTTTTTTATAAGATTATTTTCAAGCAACAGCGCTTCGGTTTCAGTATTCGTAAGCGTGACTTCAATATCACAAATATTACTCACTAAAACACGCGTTTTACTGTCGGTAATGTTACTTCTAAAGTAACTACTCACCCGTTTTTTTAGGTGCTTGGCTTTACCAACATAAATAACTTGGTCTTTACTATCAAGCATACGGTAAACACCCGGCTCGCTTGATAGTGTTTTAAGGAAATGTACGTGATCAAATTCAGACATAAATTATAGTTAGTACGAAACGTCTATATCAATCATTTTATGGCGAATAGCTAAATGAGTAAGCTCAACATCACCACCTACATTTAACTTTTCAAACATACGGTAGCGATAGCTATTTACTGTTTTAGAACTTAGATTCAAACGCTCAGCTATATCTTGTGCTTTTTCACCTTTAGTGATCATAAGCATAATTTGTAGCTCTCGCTCAGATAAACTCTGAAATGGGTTTTCATCTGTGCGACCCGTTACTTGTGCTAATGCAATTTGTTGTGCAATTTCTGGCGCTATATAACGTTGACCGGCATGAACGCAGCGAATAGCACGTACCATTTCGTCAGAACCCGCACCTTTGGTTAAAAAGCCATGCGCGCCAATCTGCATTACTTTGCTCGGAAACGGGTCTTCGCAATTAACAGTAAGCACAATGATTTTCACATCAGGGCAATAGCGACAGATTTTTTTAGTCGCCTCTAATCCGCCCATACCTGGCATATTCATATCCATTAATACTATGTTTGGCGCGTGCTGACGACAAAACTGCACCGCCTCTTCACCAGTTTTAGCTTCGCCAATTACTTTAAACCCTCGTACGTCATCAAGAATACGCTTGATACCTGTTCGTACAAGTTCATGGTCATCAACTAAAAGTACATTAATCAATGGAACATCCTCACTTACCTAACAACATGCAATTTAATAAAATTAATTTGCCACAGTAACATACATAGAGCGAAACAATAACTAATATTATTGTTTCGCTCTGACAGCTTAATATAACCTTTTAAGCTGACGATTTTTCACTAAATCGGTCAACCCATAATGCAATGATACCATCACCCGTTACATTACACGCAGTACCAAAACTATCTTGTGCTAAATAAAGTGCAATCATCAGTGCAACCGCCCCTTCATTAAAACCAAGCATACTCGTTAATAATCCAAGAGCAGACATTACTGCACCACCTGGAGCACCTGGTGCAGCAATCATTACTACACCTAACATCATAATAAACGGTAGCATCCCCATTAATGAAGGTACTTCCATACTTGGTGACAAAAACATAACAGCCATTGCACACGTAACTATTGTTATAGTAGAGCCAGATAAATGAATAGTCGCGCAAAGAGGCACTGTAAAGTTAGCAACGTCTTCTTTAACGTTATTTGCTTTACTTGATTGTAATGACACCGGAATAGTCGCCGCACTCGACATAGTACCTAAAGCAGTAAAGTAAGCAGGTAGCATATTTTTAACTAGTTCTATTGGGTTGCGTTTAAGTAACACCCCAGTAGCTATATATAAAACACTTAGCCATAACCAATGCATAACAAGTGCCGCTATTAATACAACACCAAATGTTTGCAATGTATCTACCACAGTGCCTGCCACCGTCATTTCGGCAAATACGCCAGCAATATAAAATGGTAAAGCTGGAATAATTACTTTCGAAAGTAAACCATCAACTACATCACGACCTTGATCAGATACTTTTTTAAGCGTATCAAGTTCTAGTTGGCTCATGCCAATACCAAACACAAAAGCAGTTACCAATGCCGTCATTACACCCATTAATGGTGGAATTTCTAAATCAATAAAGCTACCAATCTCAGTAGCCACTTCAGCTTCAAATGTAATGCCGCCACTTAAAAACGGTATAACAGCGCTTACTAATAAAAAAGCGAGTGTTCCGGCAATAATCGTAGAGCTATAAGCAAAACCAACTGTTTTTCCTAATAAGTGCCCAGATCCCTTTGGTAAACCGGCAATACCCGACGCAATAAAAAATAAAATAATAAGGGGAATGGTAAAGGAGATAATTTGACCGATAAACTCTTTTACGGTAAATAAAAGTTCAACACCAATTAAAGGTACGTAAAGACCGACCAAAATACCGGCCACAATACCGGCAATTAATTTTAAGATTAACTTCATTGTGATTGCTTAATTGAATTTAGATACGTGTTTTTATCATGTTTTACTTAGCTTGTGTCATAAAACTGTTCAACAGTGGTTCATTCGGACAAATAACCAACAATCCTTAACGTTTTTGTATATAAAATGTATTAAATAAATACAGGACTTTACTCAAACAAAGTTTGATCGAATTAACTTTTAATTAATCGCACTCCTTCAATAACTAAAGCCCCGGCTATTGTGGATTTTTATTTCACTTAGTTATAAGCTCAATAGATATATGTTATAGCCAAACTTTACTTTAGTTTTTTTAAACTCTCAGTAAAGTGTGACTATATAGTTAGTAGCAAAAGCTATTAACACGTTGATCCGATTGTATCCAAAGGAACATTATGTCTACTATTTTTGAAGATAACTCACTAAGCATCGGTAATACACCGCTGGTAAAACTTAACAGTGTTACAGGTGGGAATGTATACGCTAAAGTTGAATCTCGTAATCCTAGCTTTAGCATCAAATGCCGTATTGGTGCATCAATGATCTGGGAAGCTGAAAAATCAGGTCAGCTTGTTGAAGGTAAAGAACTTATCGAGCCAACTTCAGGTAATACTGGTATTGCTTTAGCCTTTGTTGCTGCAGCACGTGGTTATAAATTAACACTTACAATGCCAAATACCATGAGCTTAGAACGTCGCAAGCTATTAAAAGCGCTAGGTGCGAATCTAGTACTTACCGACGGTGCTAAAGGTATGAATGGTGCAATTGAAAAAGCAAAAGAGATTCAAGCAACAGCACCTGATAAATATATTTTATTACAACAATTCGAAAACCCTGCAAACCCTAAAATTCACTTTGAAACGACGGGTCCTGAAATTTACGATGCGCTTGATGGCAAAGTAGACTTTTTTGTAGCAGGTGTAGGTACTGGTGGTACTATTACAGGTGTTAGTCGTTACCTTAAAACAGAAAAAGGTCTAAACGTTAAATCGATAGCTGTTGAGCCAACTAACTCTCCAGTTATTAGTCAAACGCTTGCTGGTGAAGAAATTAAACCAGGTCCTCATAAAATCCAAGGTATTGGTGCAGGCTTTATTCCTGGCAACCTAGATATGGATTTAATTGATGGCGCAGAACTTGTTTCTAACGAAGACGCAATTGCAATGTCACATCAGTTAATGAAAAAAGAAGGTATTTTAGTGGGTATTTCGTCAGGTGCAGCGGTTGTTGCAGCTAAGCGAATTGCTGAAAAACCAGAAAATGCTGATAAAAATATTGTTGTTATTTTACCTAGTGCAACTGAACGTTACTTATCAAGCCCTATGTTTGATGAAGAGTTTAGCGATCAAGAACTAGTACAATAATTATTTTTGGTAACCTTTAAAAGGATGCTTTAGGCATCCTTTTTTATTATTTATTGTCTAATTTTATATTTATTACTCATCCCAGCTTTACATCCTCACTGATTAATCACACACTTTAAAAAATTAATTAATAATAATCAGTATGAAAAAAATCAGTAGTTTATTAAGCCTAATTATTTGTCTCTTTTTAGCAGCCTGTGGTGATAATGTAAAATCACTTAACGACACTCCAGGCGAAACAGCAGCCGCTTACTTTGATGCATTATATAATCAGCAGGATCTTCAAAAAGCTTCTACTTTAGCAACGCCAAACCTCACTCGTATAATGAAATCTTACGGTACAGCAAAACAATTTTCACGTAACTTAGTCAATATGCAATACGATGAAGTTGTAATTGAAGTTGACATGTCAAATATGAGTTTGCGTGAGCAATATGGCGACAGCGCTAAAATAAATCTTATTTTTACTGGTTATTTGAACGGTGGAAAAATTGATGAAATGCGTAGCGTAAGTATGTTGCGTAAAAAAGGCAGATGGTATGTAGATAAAATACTTGCTGACCCTTATGCCAGATAAGTAAACTAAATTTAAAGTAAAAGGCCTTACATTTGTAAGGCCTTTTTTATTTTAGTTATTCCATCAAGCTGATTACAATTCACCTGGTTGAAAGTTATCAACCGCAATAGCCTGCTTTCTTAACTTATTAGCATGGTGCATTGCATCTGCGTCTGCTTGCTCAAGTAACTTATTTTCAAGTGCATAGTTTATAGCGCCTTCAATATCAAGCGTTGCTGGCACACTGCCCTTGCGTTGCCATTGTTTTAAGTCTTTAAACTGCGCTTGCATATCGTGCATAGCTAAAAATGCATTTTCCATTATTCCTGTGCCTGCATTTTCATCCACATAGCATAAGTGAGTTAAGCGGTTTCTAAACACACCTGGCTGAGTCATGTGTACACAAATGCTTTGCGCTATTTCATCACTTGGTCTGTGATAATGATTCCCAAGCGGGAACACAATGCGTTTAAGTGTAAAATTAACTGCCGGGTTAGAAAAGTTTTTAAAGAAACCATCAAATGCTTGACCGATTTCGAATAAGGAGTTCTCAATTGCATATTTAACAAATGGTAAATCTGCTTGTTGGCGCCCTTCATCTTCATAACGTTTTAAAACGGTTGATGCTAAATACAAATGGCTTAGTACATCACCTAACCGTGCAGATATCATTTCTTTACGTTTAAGCTCTCCGCCTAGCATTAACATTGCCACATCTGTGCAAATAGCTAAACCTCTGCTCATTCTGCTCAATTGTTTATAATAGACAGCCGTTTCACCGCCTACAGGTGCTTTAACAAAGTAGCTTCGTGTTAACCCATGTACAAATGCCATGCCTGCATTACTTGTTGCAAACATAATATGGTTCATTAATAAACCATCAAACTGCTCAAGTGCTGCATCGTCATCTTCCATTGCAGCGGCTTCCATTTCTTTTAAAACAAACGGATGGCAGCGTGTTGCACCTTGACCAAATATCATTAAATTACGCGTTAAAATATTAGCGCCTTCTACGGTAATTGATACAGGAATACCCATATAACCATGCGCTAAATAGTTATTTGGACCAACTTGAATCCCTTTGCCAGAATGAATGTCCATGGCATCATTCATAACTGTACGACCCATTTCGGTCATATGATATTTAGCAATGGCGGTCACAACAGAAGGGCTAAGTTTTAAATCAATTGCTCCAGCAGTCATTAATCTGCACGACTCAAGGGCATACGTTAAACCACCAATACGAGCAAGGGCTTCTTGCACGCCTTCAAACTGCCCTATAGACACACCAAACTGTTGGCGGACCATTGCATAAGCAGAGGTCATTTTAGAAGCTAAGTGTCCCGTTGCCGCACTGAGTGCAGGTAGCGATATGCCACGTCCTGCGCTTAAACATTCTACCAACATGCGCCAACCTCTACCTGCGCCCTGTTGCCCACCAATTATCCAGTCAAGTGGTATAAATACATCTTTACCGTAAGTTGTACCATTCATAAACGCCATATTAAGCGGATAATGACGCTCACCTGTTTTAACACCAGGGTGGTCTGTCGGAATAAGCGCACACGTTATACCTAACTCTTTCTTATCACCTAATAAAGCATCAGGGTCATACATTTTAAATGCTAGACCGAGTACGGTTGCCACTGGTGCAAGTGTAATGTAACGCTTTGACCAGTTTAAACGCAGTCCCATTACTTGTTCACCATTATGCTCCCCCATACACACCACGCCTGAATCAGGAATGCTGCCAGCATCAGACCCCGCTTCTGGTCCTGTTAGCGCAAAGCAAGGTACATCTGTACCATTTGCTAAACTTGGTAACCAACGGTCTTGTTGCTCTTTTGTGCCGTAATGAAGGAGTAGTTCACCTGGTCCCAAGCTATTAGGGACCATAACAGTTACTGCTGCTGTTAAGCTTTTAGTCGAAATTTTTGACACTATCGTTGAATTAGCTATTGCTGAAAACTCACGACCGCCAAATTTTTCAGGAATGATCAGCGCAAAAAAACCTTCAGTTTTTAAGTAATCCCACACTTCTTTTGGTAGGTCTTTATCTTTTTGTACAATCTGATAATCATCAAGCATTGCCAATAAAGTTTCTACCTGCTCAGCCATAAAAGCATTTTCTTTATCACTGAGTTCTGGTTTTGGAAAGCTATGTAATTTTTTCCAATCAGGATTACCGCTAAATAACTCTCCATCCCACCAAACGTCACCCGCTTCCATTGCTTCGCGTTCTGTTTGCGATAATGGTGGCAACACCTTCTTAAACATTTTGAAAGTAGGTCGGCTAATTAAGTTAAGGCGTATGTCCTTAACTACAAAAATAACAACAACCACAACCAGTAATATAATAAATACTGACATGTGCACATTCCTTATACATTGAATGAAAATAGTACCTTAATTATGACCCATCTTAACTTAAATACAATCATTGCAAGATGACTAAAACGCCTCAATATTTTATTTTTAAATTAGGTACTGTTAATCACCTAGCTTTACTATTTTTCGAGCTAATAAAAACTTAGCTTCGGCATCAAAATTACATAAATATGCATTATCAAAGATAAGATGCAGCTTTGCTCATAGCCCATTTTCATTATTCATTATTCATTATTCATTTTGCATCAAACAAAAAAAAGCCCGCTTAAATAAGCGGGCTTTAAACTATATTTTTGTATTAATTAGAGAATGTATATTCTCTAATTAAAACTGATAACGCATGTTAGCAAAGTAAGCATCGTTGTCAGAGTCATCAGCATTGTTGCCGTAACCTACTTTTAAACCAAGGTTTTGGTTAAAGAAGTGTTGAGCACCAAAAGTATAAGCATCTTCTTTATTGTAAGAAGCAAATACTGATGTTGCTTTGCTGAAGTAGTAATTTGTTTCTAAGTTCCACTGATCGTCAGCTTCAGAGATGCTTTCGAATGTACCTTCAACAGTTAAAAAGTTACCTTCTTGTAAATCAACAAAGTACTTAGCTGCTACTGAGCGGTAATCAAAATCATCATCAGACTCAACAGTTACACCAACATAGTCAGTGCCATTAAGCATGTAATTATATGCTAAAGAGAATAACGCGTAGTCTTCGCCGTCATCATTTTCAACAAATTTTGCTTTTGCAAGTAAATCTGGGTTGAAAAAGTAACCAGCTGTAAACGCGTAAGATTCATCATTTGAACCAAAGTCACTGTTTTCGTAAGAAGCACCAAAAACAACATCTTTATAAAAATATTCGCCGCCAACCGATGTTACATCGCTTGCGTCGTTATCTGTGTACGAACCAAAAACATTAGTTTGCTTATTGATGTACTCAAACTGGTCGTAAGGACCTAATGTCTTTTTAGGAGAGAAATAATAAGTAGAATCGATACTAAACTGGTCATCATTATTACTGTCTGTAAATTGGTAACCTAAATTACTTATTGAATTATAGCTGTCTGCTGCCATTGCAGTGGTTGCAGCGCCTGATAACAAAATGCTTGAAATAATAATTGCTAATTTTTTCATTATGATACTTCCCTATGAACATTGCTTTTTATGCTATAGCTGTGTAGCTAAAGTCGGGGCACATGCTAACGTGAAGAAACTGAATGAAAACTTAACTAACTTCCTGTATTTGTTAGAATAACTGTAATAAAGTGTAACAAACCGTAAAGTTAAAGTAGTTGCAACATCTAGTCAACAACTACTTAATATATGTACTAAATATTAAAGTGCATGCTGACTAATTATACGATATACGTCGTTAATATTGTCACCAGACTTAAACTCTTTACTAATTGGAGTAGGATCTGAACCCACCCATATTTTTAGCTCTGCGTCTAAATCAAAATGACCTGCACTTTCTTTACTAAACTTGGTTATTTTAGAGTAAGCAATGCTCACCATCTCCATTTTAGAGCCGGTCATACCTTGCTTATCAATTAAAATTAAGCGTTTATTAGTAAAAATAAACATATCGCGTACTACTTTGTATGCTTTTTCTACTTGCTCACCGTCAATCAATGTATTGCTGAGAACTTTTTCTAAATCTGAATCATCAACTTCACTTGCGTTACCCATTAGCCCGCTTAATAAACCCATTATACTTTCTCCTGTTTGAATATTTGATTTTCTAACGTATGACCATTAACTAACTGCCTGTACTGCCAGTTTTGTTGATGACAAAAGTTCAGTAGTGCTATATCAAGTGGGTCGCTCGTTGGTTGATACTCAACAACATATTCTTTATGTTGACTCATATACACATGGCTCACCCCTGCAACTGCTTGAAGCTGCTGCTCAACATTTTGATAAGCCTCGCTAAGCATTAGCGTGTAAAAGTGTTTATCCGTATTATTTGTTTTAGTTTGATGTTCGCTTAGTACACCTTTATCTAAATGAAGTACCTGTGAGCATAGTCGTTCAAGCTCTGTTAAATCATGGGAGCTTAAAATAAAAGTAGCTTGCTCGCTAAGTGATGATACTAGTTCACGTACTTCTCTGGCATGAATTGGATCGAGCCCTGCGGTTGCTTCATCAAGCATTACAATTTGCGGCGAGCCAATAAGCGCTTGCGCTATAGTGACGCGTTTACGCATACCGTGAGATAAATCACCTGCGCGCTGCTTTGCAATCTCTTTAAGACCGACTAAATCAAGCACACGCAATGCTTCTGTTTGGCTTTGCTTAGCACCCATACCTTGTAGCTTTGCATAAAAGGCTAGTTGCTTATCTATATTAAAACGAGGATCAAGTTGCGCATCTTGTGGCAATGCACTTACCTTATTAAATAAAGCAGCGCTCCCTGGCTTATGCCCTAATATTTCAAGGCTTCCTTTACTTGGTGCTATATAACCACATAGCAAACTAAATAATGTTGTTTTACCTGCACCGTTTGGTCCAACAAGCGCCACTGGCGCGCCTTTTTGAATTTCAAAGTTCACATCATTAAGCGCAAGTTTAGTACCATACGATTTACTCAAACCACTGCCTGTAATTAATGGTCTCATAATGAACTCCTTGCAAAAATACGTTGAGCAACGCCTAGCAACACTACAGTTTGTACAAGTGGAATAGCCAATGCGCTTAACAAAGACAAATTTTGTCCTGCTAGTTGCTCAATTTGCACACCTGGAAATAAATAATCGAGGATGTTTAACGCCGATATTTGCCATTGCAATATACCAACAACAATACCGCCTGCAGCAAAGTATAAAATTGCTAACACAATAGATAAACGTGATGAGCGAGCAAAGGTATTAATTAACGTCATTAGTGCTACAAATGGGCATAAAGTAACAACCAATATTAAAAATATAGACACAGCACGAACAAGCCCACCAGCAAGTAAGCTAGGATCTCTAAAAGCGAGCACAGCGAATGTTGCTACAAGCGTAATACCAACTAAACAAGCCAATACTGCTAATTGTCCTAAAAAACGACCAAAGAGTATTTCAAAACGGGTTGAACGCAGTGATAAAAATCGAAGTGTGCCGCGCTCTCTGTCACCTACAGTTTGGTCGCTGCAAATAAATAAACTAAAAATAGGAAAGCTATAAAGGGCTATAAGCCAATACATAGCAAACTCAGCTTCAGGCCAATCAAGTAGCTTACTCAACCCAATAGAGCCAGAAATATCTCGCGCGATTTGTTCAAAGTCGGGGGCGCTTACTATGCTAACAGCTTGCCCTATTGGGTAACGTAAAATTATTATCCAAACAAGCGCAAATGCAGCCAAAGCTATTAGCCCACGTTTAGTTAAAAACATCCGTACAAGCTCAAATCCCGCTATTTGCGTTAATCGCCCTACGTTTATTGGTAATGGTGTTGCCATTGTCTATCCTTAATGACGTTAAACTCGCTTTAAAATAAAGCACTATCTAGCAACACTAAGTGTAAACACCTTGAATTACCAGCAAAAAAAAGCTCACCAATGGCGAGCTTTGTAACAATATATTTGAATGTAACAGCATAAATTGCATTAAAAATTATAAATGCTGCTTATAAACCTCTAGCGCTTGGCTTAAATCGCTAATTAAATCTTCAACATCTTCAAGACCAATATGCAAACGAATAACGGGTCCTAAATCCCACCCAGTATCAGAACGCAAACCTTTCATGGTTAAATTAGCAGTTACTAAACTTTCAAAACCGCCCCACGAAAACCCCATTTTAATATGCTCAAGGCTATCTAAAAATGCATCAATTGCTTTTTGGTTACCGGTTTTCATTACAAATGAAAATAAACCATTACTGCCATCAAAATCTCGCTTAAAAAATTCATGCCCAGGGCATGTTTCAAAAGCAGGGTGTCTAATATGATCCACAAGCTCGTGCTGCTCAAGCCATTTAGCAACTGTTATGGCTGCTTTTTCGTGCTGGTTTAAACGTACACCCATAGTGCGCAAACCTCTAAGTGCTAAGTAAGCATCGTCTGCACTTGTACACTGGCCCAGTAAATATGAGTTTTCGCGAAGCGTAAGCCAGTATTTTTTATTCGCAACAGCAACCCCCATCATTACATCTGAATGACCAACAATGTATTTAGTTGCAGCTTGAATACTAATATCTACGCCGTGCTCAAGTGGTCTATAGTGCAAACCATTACCGTAGGTGTTATCAAGTATTGTCATTACGTTATGCTCATTTGCTACTTTTACCATAGCTGGCACATCTTGAACTTCCATAGTAATAGAGCCTGGTGACTCTAAAAACAATACCTTAGTGTTTGGCTTAATATAATCTTTAATTCCCGCACCAATTGTTGGCGGATAATACGTTGTAGAAATACCTAATCCCACTAAAATTTTATCGCAAAAATCACGGGTTGGTTCGTACACGTTATCGACCATTAAAATATGGTCACCTGTTTTTAAAAATGATAACAGCACTTGGCTAATCGCAGCTGCGCCGCATGGATATAATGCACAGCCTTCACCGCCTTCAAGCTCTGTAATTGCTTCTTGCAACGCAAAGTGTGTAGTTGTACCACGGCGCCCATAAAATAAAGTTTTATCGCCACGGGTTTTAGCCGCTTCTTTTAAATCTGCTACGGTATCAAATACAATAGTCGATGCACGCTGTACAACGGGATTAACTACTCCATGTGTGTACGCTTTTTTTCGCCCTGATGACACCAACTGAGTATTTTTATTACTTTTACTCGACATTGTTAATCCTTAAGCGTTTGTACGCCAATGTTCAATTAAATAACGAGAGATAGAATCAGTTCTAGGTAGTTTTAAATGATCGCCCTCTTCATCCCAATTACCAAACTGTGCAAGTTCTTCACGGCTAAACCACTTTGCATCATCAAGCTCGTCATTATCAACATCAATGGTGTCGGTTACTGCTTCAGCAAAAAAACCAAGCATAATTGAAGAAGGAAACGGCCACGGCTGAGAAACAACATAACGTACATTTGCTACATCAATACCAGCTTCTTCTTTTACTTCACGCGTAACAGCTTGCTCAAGTGTTTCGCCTGGATCGACAAATCCAGCCAAAGAAGAATACATACCAATACGCCACGAAGCTTGGCGGCCTAATAAACAACGCTCTATTCCATCATCAAACATTTTAGTTACAACCATAATCACCGCAGGATCAGTGCGCGGAAATGTAGGATGTTTACAGCTTTCGTTGTCACACACTCGAGAGTGCCCAGCTTCCACTGAGCTATTTTTGCTACCACAACGACCACAAAATCGATGTGTTGCATGCCAATAACATAAACCTCGTGCTAGTGCCGCAATTGAACCGTATTTAATTGTTACTTGTGGACCATACTGGCGAATGTCAAAAAACTGTGCGCCATCTATCAAAGGCGTTAATATGCTTTCATCGAGTTCAGTTACATCAAGTGCAAACACACCATTTTTGGCGTTATTTAAACCAACAAAAATAGCATTCGTTAAATCTAAATGCGCCACCTGTTGATAAGTTAAATAGCTAACTTTTGGCGTATCTTTAATAAATAGTGTTTGATTATTATTAACTAAAACCCATTTACTTTGCGCCGACATTTGCGCTTTAAGCCACGATGGGTCTTTACGAAAATTTGAGCCTCTGTCTAGTGGCATGTTGCTGTAATGAAGCATGTAAGTCCTTGGTAATTCGTTATACTTTAAAATTACCATAATCATTTACCAAACCCAATTTATTACAGCAATAAAAAAGCCTAAATTAATCAATTACCTTCTTGTATTAAAATCTCTCATGTTGCAAGTACTCAGCTTTCGCTTTTAGAGAGTTTTAGTTAGCGTATAGCCACTTATAATAAAAAGGTATCATCGATTAAATGAAATTGCTCAGCGCTTTGTTTTAATGCCTCTGCTGTTAACCTATCAGCGCCATAAACATCGCATGGCACATTGTATTGATTTTTTAAATGCCCAAGCAATAAGGCAAAATCGCCATCGCCAGAAAGCAAAATAACCTTATCAAGGTTTTTACCTTGTTCTAGCATATCAATTGTTATCCCCACATCCCAATCACCTTTTGCACTTCCATCACGGCGCTGTATAAATGGTTTTAACTTCACATCAAAGCCAATCGCTCGCAAAATATTTTGAAACTGATTCTGTTTTTCATCGCCTCGATAAATAGCGTAAGCAAAAGCGCACTCAATCGTGTATTGCTCCTGCATTTGTCGCCAAAAGGCATTGTAGTCAAAGTTTTTACGGTAGCTTTCTCTACATGTATAGTAAATATTTTGTACATCAACAAAAATACCTACGCGTGGTTTAGTACTTTGCAATTCGTTTTGTGAAGTCATTCAATCTCCTAATGAGGATTAATAGCAATAGCATTACTTATCAAAGTAACGTTATAAAATGAGTGAACCTTGCAATTGTTATTCAAGTAACCTAAATTGGTTACTTATAACTATGTAACCGTTTATGGTTACATTTAAAAAAGTAACTAATATCAATTCCATCAAGCAATTGGTATAAATAGAGACTCATATGATTGGTGTGATCAGCGGCGATATCATTAAATCGCAAACTATTCCTAAGCAACAGTACGATGCCATGCTTTATCAATTAGAGCAAAGCTTGCGTGGCATTTCTAAAAAACAAACACTGTGGAATATATACAGAGGCGATGCCTTTCAATTACAGTTAAATAATCCAGAAATGTTATTTGAAACCGCTATATTAATATACCTACACTTAAAATCGTCGGGTTACGAATTACGCCAAAGTATGGCGCTTGGGCAAATAGATAACCCACGCAGTGATATTAAAACAGCCACAGGCTCTGCATTCACACTATCAGGTCAAGGGCTTGATAAAATAACGAATCAACGCTTTGTTATTAATATTGCAGAACAACACGTTGATGAGAGCTTATTGCTTAATCTTGCTTTTGTAGATGTACTATTAACTAAAGTCACTGCAAAACAAGCTAATGCTTTATATGTATATTTAACCTCAACAGATAATAGCCATGCAGCTTTAGCAAAAGAGCTTAAAACGAGCCGTGAAAATGTCACTAAACTACTCAATTTAGCCCATTACCAATTAATAGAGCGTTTTATAAAACACACTCAACATATAATAAAAAATATAACAAAAGGAGGTGAATAATGGCTTTTTCTCTTTTACTAGCCGCGCTTATTATTGGTCATATATTGGCTGATTTTTTCTGGCAACCTATGAGTTGGGTAAACGACAGAAACACACGACACTTTAAAGCCACTAAACTTTACTTACATGTACTAGTGCACGGTATAACCAGCGCTATAATTATAACTTTATGGGAATATACTTTTGGATGGCAACAAGCAAGTAATGCACTAATAGCAACTGTCGCTATTGTAATAAGTCATTACTTTATTGATATTGCTAAATCATATTCCAATAAAGGCGTTGTGCCATTTTTACTCGACCAAATAGCCCATATTGCTGTGCTAATAGCCCTAAGTATTTGGCTAACTAATAACAATAGCTTTATGGCTAACATATATACCATGCTTACCACCCCTAATGTATTGTGGATTGTGTGTGGTTATTTAATAATTTTGAATCCAAGCGCTGTATTTATAAGAATGATGCTAGAGCGTTTAACGAGTAACTTTTCAAGCGATGGAAGCCTCCCACTTGCAGGGCAAAGTATTGGCATGTTGGAACGCATACTTATGTTGAGCTTTATATTGCTTGATCAATTTGCTGGCGTTGGGTTTTTATTAGCAGCTAAATCGGTATTTAGGTTTGGAGATTTAAGTGCGAGTAAAGATAAAAAGCTTACCGAGTACGTTATGCTTGGCACACTACTTAGTGTGAGTGTTACTTTATTTGTAGGCTTAGGTGTTAACTATTTAATTAGTTAGGCTAATTAAATGTAATTGGTATTATTAAAATAACAAATTATAGACAATAAAAAACGCGCTACTTCTATTTAAGAAGGTAGCACGTTTTTTGTATCAATGTTTAATTAAACTAACTAAACGCCAATACACTCATTAATAATGACTAATCGTTATTAGTTGTGCGGCGACGGCGTTGACCATTACCACCAACAGACTCACGCTTTGCCCATGGGTTTTGCGCGCTATCATCTGTTTTAGCTGCTGGCTTTTTAGAACCACCACGTCGCGGACCTGTACCATTGCCGCCATTGTTTGGCTTTTTACTGTTAGGCTTGCTGCTATCAGACTTAGGCTTATTAAAAGGCTGCTTTTTCTTAGGTTTTTTAGGTGCAATAGGGCGAGCATCTAATGCGCGCTCAGGTACAGGGTTAACCGGATCGAAACCATCTTCTTCAGCACGCGGAATAAGCTCACCAATAAAACGCTCAATACCATATAAATCGACAGCATCTTCAGTGGTTACAAACGAAATAGCATGACCCGATGCACCAGCACGACCAGTACGACCAATACGGTGAACATAATCTTCGTATACATTTGGTAAGTCGTAGTTAACTACATGTGGTAATTCAACAATGTCTAAACCACGTGCAACAATATCAGTTGCTACTAATACTCGAACATCACCATTTTTAAAACCTTCAAGTGCTTTAACTCGTGCACCTTGTGACTTATTACCATGTATAGCAGCACCCGTAATATCATCACGTTCTAGTTGCTTAACTAAGCGGTTAGCACCATGTTTTGTACGGCTAAATACTAAAACTTGCTGCCAATCGTTACTACGAATCAAATGACTTAATAAAGCGGTTTTACGTGGCTTATCTACTGCATAAACACACTGAGTAACGCTTTTTGCTGTCGTATTTTTTGCCGCAACAGAAATTTCGACAGGGTCGTTTATTAACCCTTTTGCTAATGCACGAATGTCATCTGAAAATGTTGCCGAAAACATTAAGTTTTGACGTTTTGCAGGCATTTTAGCTATAAGACGTTTAATGTCATGAATAAAGCCCATGTCTAGCATACGGTCAGCTTCATCTAATACAAGTACTTCTACGCTATCAAATTTAACTGCGTTTTGGTTATGTAAGTCAATTAAACGACCCGGTGTTGCAACTAAAATATCAACACCCTTACGAAGACGCTGCATTTGTGGGTTAATTTTAACGCCACCGTAAACTACAAACGAGCTTACATCAGAATGCTTTGCGTACTCTTCAACATTTTCACTCACTTGCAAAGCAAGTTCACGTGTTGGTGTTAAAATTAACGCACGTACATGATTGCTTTTAGCTTTAGGACCTGAAGACAAACGTTCGATAAGTGGTAATGTAAAACCAGCTGTTTTACCAGTACCCGTTTGTGCTGCAGCCATAACATCACGGCCTTCAATAATTGCCGGAATAGCTTGAGCCTGAATTGGTGTTGGCGTTTCATAGCCCTTTTCTAAAACCGCATTAACTAAAGACTGTGATAAACCTAAACCATCAAAACTCATATAAACTCTCTTTTAAATAAGGCCAAAGTGGCCAGTTGCGCGCATTATACCTGTAGTAGCTAAGAATGCATGCCATTATTTACGTTGCAAGCAATTGAGCACCGTTCAATAAAATCAAACGTGCAATCAAGTTGCTTAAAAATGCAAAAAACGGCTTAAAGCCGCTTTTTGTTTATACTTAATAATTCTAAGTATAATAGTTACTTAACACCTAACTCACGCAAACGCTCTTGCAAGTAGCTATCTGCGGTGTAGCGCTCTGAAAGCACAACCTCTGGATGAGGGTGTAAAAATAGCGGTAACGAGATTCGCGATTTAGTCGATGCTTTACCCGTTGGGTTAATCACGCGGTGAATTGTAGATGGGAAATACCCGCCCGACGCTTCTTGTAGCATGTCACCAATATTAATAATTAAGCTGCCAAAATCACATGGAACATCTAACCAACCACCATCTGTTTTTTGAACTTGTAAACCAGGTTCGTTAGATGCAGGTAACACAGTTAATAAATTAATATCACCATGAGCAGCTGCGCGAATAGCACCAGGCTCTTCATCACCTGTCATTGGCGGATAATGCAAAATACGTAACAATGTTTGTTCCGAACCCGCAATCATGTCTTTTAAATCAATCGAAAATTTAGCGCGTACATCAGCTGGAGATTCAGCCTGAACCCAATTTAATAAGGTGCCAGCAAACTCACTCGCTAAACGGTAGTATTCACGCACATCAGCCTCAAGCTCTGCAGGAACACGTCCTTTAGGGTACACATGAAAGTACTCTTTAATGTCTTTTATTGTAAAGCCTTTCGCTACTTCAGATACTGAAGGCGGAAAGTAACCATCTTGAGTGTCTTTAGAGAATAAAAAGTCTTGCTTCTGCTCTGAGTTAAAAAAGTCTTGCCAGTTTTTGTAAATAGACTCAACTAAAGACTGTGGGATTGGGTGGTTTTTTAAAACGCCAAAACCAGTATTTCTTAACGATTCAACAAATTGTGCAGCCGCATCGGGAGCTTTATAATCAACAGTAGGTAATTGCATTGTACGTTCCAGTGAATAGGTTGTGTGAAGTGAATTGCTTTTAATCGTGCTAAATTATATCAATTGCATAAAATTAGTGATCTATTATAGCGCTAAGAAAATAGCGCGATATCAAGGCGAATTATTTATATAGCTGTTCTATATAAATAATTTTTAACGCAGTGAATGAGCTATTTAATGCGATAGAATGATCATCTTTTTTATATAATTAATATTAATTATATAAAGTAGCAAAGCCTTCATTATAGCGCTATGTGAGGATAGACAAATGACCTCAAAAACATAAGGACATATGTCCTCAAAGAGCCACCAGCAGCTTTATGCTTGATCAAGATCAATTTATAAAAAAATGTTGTATTTGTAAGGTTTCGCACTTATATCTGGTCTAGTATTGTAATGTATTTTATTAGTATAAATAAGGCTACCCATGCGACAAAAAGTATCTTTTAAAAGCGGCGACTTAGAACTTGCTGGTCAACTCGAACTTCCCTCTGGTGACGTAAAATTTTATGCGTTATTTGCTCATTGTTTTACCTGTGGTAAAGATGTTGCTGCTGCAACACGTATAAGCCGTGCATTAACACAACAAGGGATTGCCGTACTGCGTTTTGACTTTACTGGTTTAGGTAATAGCGATGGCGACTTTGCCAACAGTAATTTTTCGTCAAATATTCAAGATCTAGTCTCAGCAGCCAATCACCTGCGTGATCATTTTGAAGCACCGCAACTACTTATTGGTCATAGTTTAGGTGGCGCTGCTGTATTAGCTGCTGCTGAGCACATACCAGAGGTTTCAGCTATAACTACAATTGGTGCACCATCTGACGCGCAGCACGTAGCCCATAACTTTGCAGCTCATCTTGATGAAATTAACGAAGCCGGCGAAGCTAAAGTAAGTTTAGCGGGTCGCGAATTTACCATCAAAAAACAATTTATAGATGATATAGCCAAGTACGGTAAAAGCCACATCAGTAAACTTAAGCGCGCATTATTAGTAATGCACTCCCCTATTGATGCAACTGTAAATATTAGTGAAGCCGAAAAAATTTATGCGTCAGCTAAACACCCTAAAAGCTTTATTAGCCTAGATAACGCCGATCACTTACTTACAAATAAAAACGATGCCGACTACGCTGCACAAATTATTGCTACGTGGGCAAATCGCTACGTTAAATATGATCAAACAAAATACAGTGCAAAATTAAGTGATGGTAACGTACTAGTCGAAGAAAAAGATCACGTATTTACACAACATGTAAGCACCAAAGATCATACTTGGCTTGCAGATGAACCCATAAAGGTAGGTGGTAAAAATTTAGGTCCCGATCCGTATCATCACCTATTAGCCGGGCTTGGTGCCTGTACAGCAATGACACTACGCATGTATGCTACACGCAAAAACTTACCGCTAGAGCATGTAAAAGTAGAGCTTAATCACACTCGCGATTACAATAAAGATTGCGACGATTGTGAGCAAACAGGTAACCTTGAAGCTATTACCCGTAAAATCACTTTGCGTGGCGATTTAACTGAGCCACAACGCCAACGTTTACTCGAAATAGCCGACAAATGCCCAGTACATAAAACACTGCATAACAACCCTGTTATTGTAAGTGAACTGGTAGAGTAACTACATCCGGTAAATATAGCGCAGTTTTTACTGCGTTATATTAAGTTGTTAATAAAGCAAACTTAAACTCTAAACTGAAATATAGAGATTGAATAATAGGTACACTATTAGTAGTTTAAAACAACATTACCAAGGATAGGTATGAATAAAAATACTTACTACGTACGAAAAGACAAAACTGATAAAGGCAGAAAAATCTCGCTACATTCATCATATATTTTTGAAAATGCAGTGAGAGCAGCCCAATGAAAATTTTAGTAAATATTATATTTCTTTTAATTAGTTACTCTACTTTTGCCCACTCTGAAGAAATTATCGAAGGTCCTATTGCTGCATCCTCTTATACATTTTGTCATCTAGATACTAAATGTATCACTAGTATAAGATTGGCGAATACTATGCCTTATCAAGTTAAGCTAAGCTCTCTCGCTTTCGATAAGCAGGGAATCGACTTAAACTCAATGTTTATATGTGAAGTGGATGCATACTTCTCATTAAGAGCGGAAAATCCAGGTGTAAAAGTCCCTGAACAACCTATACAAGGACGGTGGCGTGCCCACAAGTAATTACCCTCTATAGAGTTCGAACCGCTTGAAGTAAAGTTTATTGAGCTAAAAGGCACGGAAGAAAGGTTTGCTTTAAACCCTGAAAAAATACTTAGTAAGTACGATTACACCGTTCGTCAACTTGTACATTAACGGTAAATTTGCTGATATCATTACCATAAGAACCAGATATTCACTTTTAGCTATTCCTACTGAAGATATGGAAATAAAAGAACGACCAATAAAACAGTTCGCTACGCCACAGGGGTGATCAGTAGTAATAATCCACATCAAAGGCTTTGCTTACCAAGATAAAGTAAAATGCAAATTTTGGCAGTGATCAATATGCGAGACAACCATTAAACCCATAATATTTAACTACTGTTACCTTACCAAAACCTTTATTAAAAAATTAACTAACATACTGATATATTAAAAAGAATTATCTTCGTTAAAATTAATTATAATTACTTAAAATCCCGTTGATAACAAATTGTTTATTGCATCTTCATCAAAGTTGCAAATGGAAATCAACGGCTCATTCGTAGGCCCACCATACTGACCAATATCTAAATCATATTGAGCCTCTTCGTTCTGTAAATCAGCATCTAAGGTCAATAGTATATTACTAACTGGTGGAACGCTTCTCCACCCTTTACTCATCGCCCAAAGCCAATAATACCCATCATCGGCTTCATCTTTTATATCTTTTGAGTCCTTCTTAATAGAGATCTCTTGAGTAACTATATAATCCTGCCCAAAGATATTTCCAGGTGCTTTAGATTTAATTATTAACTCATCAAAAGAAAATTCACCATGAGTGTCAGTTAATGCATAATCAGTAACAGGGCTTTTATCGTACCCTTTATAATAGAGCTTTCTCATTACCTCAGTTCCCGATAATACTTTACCTTTGTCCATTACTCTCCCCTTGACCTTC
Source organism: Pseudoalteromonas sp. SWXJZ94C (assembly GCF_015864385.1). Taxonomy (NCBI): domain Bacteria; kingdom Pseudomonadati; phylum Pseudomonadota; class Gammaproteobacteria; order Alteromonadales; family Pseudoalteromonadaceae; genus Pseudoalteromonas; species Pseudoalteromonas sp. SWXJZ94C. The sequence goes on along the minus strand of NZ_JADYXF010000035.1, from coordinate 34,695 downwards.
GGCGACAGCTCAACATCATAACTTTTAGATAATCCAAACATTGCTTGATTCTCCGAAGAATAAACACATAAAAAAAATAATACAATGAAACCCAACAAGTAAGAAAAATGAAGAAATGAGAAAATACTTTTATTTTTTAACATTATTATACCATCCATTGGCGTTCAATAATTTTACGCGTCGATAAATTATTGAACGCCATCACTATCATTTTAATTAAGCTAACTCTAAATATACTTAGTCTGGGGATAATAAATTTTTTATAGCATTTTCATCTAAATTACAAATAGTAATTAAAGGCTGGTATATAGAACCGCCATAATGGCTAATATCTAAATCGTACTGAATTTCTTCATTCTGTAAATCTGCATTTAGGTTCAATAGTAAATCATTTACTGGAGGCACGCTTTTCCACCCTTTACTCATCACCCAAAGCCAATAATATCCATCATTATTAGTATTATCTTTTAAGTTATTTTTTATAGTAATTTCTTGTCTAATTAAGTAATCCTGTCCAAAGATATTCCCTGGTGCTTTAGATTTAATTATTAACTGATCAAAAGAAAATTCACCATGAGTGTTAGTTAATGCATAATCAGTAACAGGGCTTTTATCGTACCCTTCATAATAGAGCTTTCTCATTACCTCAGTTCCCGACAATATTTTACCTTTATCCGTTACGCGCCCCTTTACCTCAGGCGATAGCTCAACATCATACCGCTTAAAAAATCCAAACATTGCTTGATTCTCCAAATAATAAACACATAAAAAAAGTAATACTACAAAACCAAAGAGGTAGGAAAGATGACGATATGAGAAGTTGAATTTATTTTTTAACATTATTATACCGTCCATTGGCATTTACACAGTTTAAGGCTACAAGCCCTGCAAAGCTAAGGTATACTTTGATAATAAAGTATACCTTAACTACTTATTATCTAAAAATATCTCAATATTTTTACTCATTCTATCCACCAGCCATTTTGGTCCACCATCGTACATATCGTTATGGCGCGATTTTTCTATGAGTATTTGCTTAACAGGATAAACACCCCGCTCGTCTGGCGTTAGTAATACATTCGCATCAGCTGGGTAATCACTACCGCGAAGTGTAAGTACGCGAATGTTTTTATTGCGCGGGATCAACATGCGGCGATGATCGAGCGTAATAATAGTGCTAATTTCGTTTGGATAAATAGAGCCATATAATGCGGAAATATCCCCGCCATTAGAGTGCCCAAATAAGGCGAGCTTTGTAAAATCATACGCTGGGTATTTACTCGATAGCTCATTAACTAAAAACTTAAGCGTGACTACGCCACGGTGCCAGTTTTCCATACGCGTTGTTAAGTAAGGCTGCTCACGATTAAGATCAGGGTCGCTTTTTAGTTCATGTGCAACGGCTATTGTTAAGTATCCACGCTGATTAAACACATTACTAGCAAACGTATATTCGTTATGGCTAATACCGTAGCCCGCATTAATAAACGCTACAGGGCATTTTACTTGTTCAGTACACTTAGCATTATTACTTGGTAATGTAATATTGATAGGAATAGCGCGGCTACGGCTTTTATCGGTTATAACATCGTCCTTTGCATAGCTTGTTGCGCTTATTGCTGATGTGCTTATAACTGATGTACTTAGAGCTAGTGCGCTTAATATAAAAAGCTTTTTAAGTGTTTTTTGCATATTTAAACTTATATAAATTATTGTTTTTAATTAAAAATAACTTTTACTTTATAGGTTTGCGTTCTCTATTGTCAAACTATGCGATAATAGCCGCCATTGTTTAAATATATTTAGTAAAAGATCCAATAAATGAAATCATACAATAGCATTCAAGAACGTATAGAAATTTTAGAAGACAAACTAACCGAGATACATGACGAAATCGAAACCTTAAAAGCACCTGCTAAAAACAACAATGAACGTATTATTTTTAAGTTTATTGAAACAGGCAGCACAGGTAAAACGAAGGATTTTGTTCGTGAGTTAGGTATTAAGTCACCACGTGACGGTTTGTTTTCGTCAGGTGACATTACAAAACTAATTAAAGATGGCGCTGAAGATATTTCACCTGCGTTATTAGAAATCGCAAGACAGCTTGCCAGTGCACGTAATAAAAATGGTCCAAGCCGTTAATTACACAGTCACGCAGTATCTAGAAGCCCAGCCAAGCTGTCGCTTCTAGATATGTAATCATATTAAACTAAATTAATCACATAGCTCTATATTAAGGCTGGTAAGCAAATTAAGTGCTTCGAAGCGATCAAACTTAGCATTCGCTAAAATATTATTATTCAAATCTATATTAAACGCTGTAGCACTTACAAAATCACATTTTGTTAAGTTAGTTTGAAAAAACTCACTATCGCGAAAATCTGTTCCTGTAAATTCACTACCGCTTAAATCAGCGTGTCTAAAATCAACATTTTTGGCAAAGCAGTGTGTTAGTTTGAGGGCTTTGAGGGTTAATTCAAAAAAAGAACTATTACTGAGCTCGCAATAATTAAAACTCACCGGTGCGTTAATACTAAGCGCTGGCCAATTTACATCGCCCCACTGCAAACTGTTTAACTTACAATGGCTAAAACTTACACTTTCAAGCGAGCTGTAATTCCATTTAAGTGACGACAGGTTACAGTTTTTAAAACTACATTCTATAAATCGACAATTTTTAAACTGCCCACCCGAAAAGTCGCAATCGGTAAACATACACTCTTCAAACTCAGTATTTTCAGTTGTTTGCTCTGCGTACTGCAAAGCATTAAATTGCTCATCAAAATACTGGTTATTATTACTTAACAACACAATTCACCTATTAAATTTAACCCGTGTAGCCATTACTTTTAGGTAAATCTTTTTTAAGCGCAAGCACTGCAATAAAAATCAAAGCAAATAGTGGAAATAGCGCTAAACAGCCACCCACAAAAGCTAAAACACTCGGCATAGTACTTTTACGCTTACCTATTTTGTAGCTAATTACAGCAAAAATAGGAATACACAGCAAAATAATAAAAACTAAAAACTCACCAAATAAAGTTGCATTGATCGACATAATAATTCCTTTTCATCTGTTCGGTTAAAATACACTCTATTTTAAATTTAACCACAAAAAAACCCTCAAGCATATAACTTAAGGGTTTTTAAATTTAGCTTAAAAGATAAGCAAAAATTACTCTTCGCTTGATACTTCTTTTTCTACAACACTAATTGCAAGCTCAGCTAACGAATCAAGGTTAGGTTTGCTTGGCGCATTGGTTAATAAACACGACGCTTGTGTTGTTTTAGGGAAAGCAATAACGTCACGAATGTTATCGGTGCCACATAAAAGCATTGCTAAACGGTCAAGACCAAATGCTAAACCAGCATGTGGTGGTGTGCCGTATTTAAGTGCATCAAGTAAAAAGCCAAACTTATCTTGTTGCTCTTGCTCGTTAATACCTAAAATTCTAAATGCAGTTTCTTGCATATCTGCATTATGAATACGTACCGAACCGCCACCCACTTCGTAGCCGTTTAATACCATGTCGTAGGCATCTGAAATAGCAGCTGCTGGGTTTGCTTCAAGCTCACTGGCGTTAATGTCTTTTGGTGCAGTGAATGGATGATGTACAGCATGTAATGTGCCTTCGTCATCTTCTTCAAACATTGGGAAGTCTACAACCCAAAGTGGTGCCCAGCTATTAAGGTTAGTGATTTCTAAATCAACACCAATCTTAACGCGCAGTGCGCCCATTGCTTCATTTACTGTGTTGCGCTTATCGGCACCAAATAAAATGATATCGCCAGACTGTGCATTAGTACGCTCAAGTAATTTAGTAATTACGTCTTCGCTTAAAAACTTAGCTACTGGTGATTGAACGCCTTCAGCGCCCGCAGTGTGGTCGTTTACTTTCATCCACGCCATGCCTTTAGCGCCGTAAATACCAATAAACTTAGTGTAATCGTCAAGCTGTTTACGAGAAAGCTTAGCGCCACCCGGTACAGTTAACACAGCAACGCGACCTTTTTCGTCGTTAGCCGGACCAGAGAAAACATTAAACTCTACGTCTTTCACTAAATCAGCAATATCAACTAATTTCATCGGGTTACGTAAATCAGGCTTATCAGAACCGTAAAGGCTCATTGCCTCGCTGTAAGGCATGATTGGGAAATCGCCTAAATCAACGTTTAGCAGTGTTTGCCACATCTCGCGGATCATTTTTTCAGTCATACCACGTACTTGATCAGAACTCATGAACGAGGTTTCTATATCTATTTGGGTAAATTCTGGTTGGCGATCGGCACGTAAATCTTCATCACGGAAACATTTAACAATTTGGTAGTAACGGTCAAAACCCGACATCATCAACAATTGCTTAAACAACTGCGGCGACTGTGGTAATGCGTAAAAGCTACCTTTATGAACACGGCTCGGTACTAAGTAATCGCGTGCGCCTTCTGGCGTTGCTTTAGTAAGCACAGGTGTTTCGATGTCTAAAAAGCCGTTTTCATCTAAAAAGCGACGAACAAAGCTGCTTGCTTTAGCACGTAATTTAATACGATCACTCATTTCTAAACGACGTAAATCTAAGTAACGGTACTTTAAACGACGCTCTTCTGAGTTTACTTGGTTAAAATCAAGTGGAAGCGGTTCAGAGCGGTTAATAATATTAAGCTCTTTACCTAAAATTTCGATCTCCCCTGTTGCCATGTCTTTATTTACTTGGCTATCTGGGCGTGCGCGAACAACACCTTTTAACTGAACACAAAATTCTTGGCGAAGTGTATTAGCTGAACTCATTAATTCTTCAATGTCAGAATCGAATACAACTTGTACTAATCCTTCTCTATCGCGTAAATCGACAAAGATAAGTCCACCAAGGTCACGTCGTTTGTTGATCCAGCCACATAGTTCTACTTCTTGATCTACGTGAGTTTTATTTAGCTGTCCGCAATATATAGAGCGCATAGTTTTCCTGTCAGATAAAAGGCTTAAACGGTTAAAGTTATTTGTTTTAAGGCGTGTGATTTAAAAAACAGGTCACCACAATACAAATAAAGCCGTTAGCAATCTAAAAATAATCAAATTAAGCTCTGCATTATACCCAAGTAGTATCAAGATGCTAGGGCGTGTAAGGCTTTTACCCCTGAATTTACAGCAGCTCGTTTTGTTATTTGCTACACTATCGCCACTTTATAATAAGGCGCTAGTTTGTATGTTATATATTGGATGCCCGCAGTGGTCGAGCAACGCGTGGAAAGGAAATTTATTTTCAAGCCAATGTAAAAACGCCGATATGCTTAGCCAATACGCACAGCATTTTAATTCTGTTGAAGGCAATACCAGCTTTTACGCTGATCCTTCGCCAAGTACCGTATTGCGCTGGGCAAATAGCGTACCCGACGATTTTAAATTTACTTTTAAGTTTAATCGTCGCTTTAGCCACGAACTCCACCTAACTAATATACAAACCGAGCTTACTGATTGGCTTAACTTGTTCTCCCCTATTTTAGAAAAAACGGGGCAAATCATGCTGCAATTGCCCAAAGCCTTTGGTCCAAACGATTTACCAAAACTCACCCAATTTATTAGCCTGTTACCAAAAGAGATTAATTACGGTGTAGAGGTACGCCATATTGCGTTTTTTCAAAAAGGTGAAGCGGAAATAGCGCTTAATCAGTTATTAATGGCGAACAATATAAATCGCATATCAATGGATACGCGTGCCCTATTTGCCGTTAAACCAACAACTGAGGCGCTAATAGATGCACAGCAAAAAAAGCCTCATTTACCAGTACACGCAATTGCCACAGGCTCGCAGCCTATGGCGCGCTTTGTAATAGCCGATTTGCAAAACGACTATAAACCCTTTTATAAGCCGTGGCTGAGCAAAGTAAAACAATGGCTTGATGAAGGTAAAACACCCTACGTGTTCTTTCATACCGCCGATAACCGAGAAGCGCCGTTATTAGCTCGCCAGTTTTGTAAGGACCTAAGTTATAATCACAAAGCATTAAACCCCTTTACGGGCGAAAAAGAAGCCCACCAGCAAGCGCTTTTTTAAATAATAAGATTAGAGAATATAAATGAGTGAATACGCACGTTACTTTACCGGCTACCCTGCAAACATTGTTGAGCAGGTATTAAGCCTAATCAACAACAAAAAGGTATGCGACTACTTACTTAAAAAGTACCCGCGAGCCCACACCATTACCAGCGATAAACTGCTTTATAACTACGCCACCGAGCTTAAAAAACAATATTTAAAAAACGCCCCGCCGTTTGGTCGCGCTGCATTTAAAAAACAAGGCGACATGGTCACCAATGCATTAGGTACACATACTTACCGTATGCAAGGTAAAACCCGTAAGCACGATTTAGCGATAAACAGCGACTTGCTACGCGCACCCGAGCCACTACTAAAAGCGTTAGTGGTACACGAGCTCGCGCATTTTAAAGAGAAAGACCATAATAAAGGCTTTTACCAACTTTGCTGCCACATGGAGCCGCAGTATCACCTATTGGAATTAGATTTAAGGATATTTTGTGTGGTAGTAGCGATGGGGGAGAATCCTTATTTAAAATAAGTGTATTATAACTTTTAATTATTTTAAGTAAGTGAATTAAGATTGTAGTTCTTTTTTATCGAAAAAAATTTTATTAAGTTTTCTAGTTCCAACTATGAAAGCTTTGATGAGAAAAATTTGAAATGTAATTTACTCTTATTTTTTTAGTTAAATATGATGATATGGTATTTTAAAAAGAAGCATAATAGTACGAATAAAAAATTAATTACAAGGCGGTTTATATGGACATAAATAACATTAGAATTAGTAACATACCTAGAGAATCATTAGTTGATTTATGGATGAATATCTCTGATAAAGAGTTTGAGCAGCTTATATATAGAAGCAATAAAAAAGAGTTATCCCTTCTTTTTGGGCATATGCAAGAGAAAGGTATATCGCAGACTATCCAAAAGATGCCTCAGGCCGCAATTATTAAAATATTTGACTATTTACCGCCTAAACAAATTAGTAAATTAATTTTATTATCAAGTCCAATTACTATATCTAAAATAATACTTAACCTTGACCAAAATTTACTATTAAAAACGATTAGGCACGCAAACAAGGATGTTAGAAATAAGATTTTAAAAACTCTTCCTGAAGATAAAAGAAGTATGTTACTCGAGCTCTCCGAAGAAGAAGAACTGCTTAGTAATGAATATAAATATTACTTATCCGAAAAATTTGAAAACTCCCTTGAGGAAGATTCTTTAAATAGGATTAAAGAACTTGAAGAAAGGGAAAGATACCTTGATTCTAGACAAAGGGCTCGTGAAGAACAGTACTCGATTCAACTAGAACATTTAAGACAACAAATTGCTGAATCTGAAAAAGAGCTTCACTTAAGAAAAAATAAGTATACAAATATCGAAAACAACTTTCTGAAAAAAGAACAAGAATTCAAAGATAAGATTAGAAAAATACAAGAAGAACATCAAAAACAAGTCCAAGATAAAATTGAGATAAAAGTGCCTGAATTTGTAAAGTCTGCAATCAGTGTTCTAGAAAAAAAAGAAAAAGATTTCGCAGATAAGTCACAGACTTGGAACGATCATGGCAGCATTGCTCTAGGAATTGCTACGGTCTCTGCTTTAGTGGCTTTAATATACGGTAGTTTTGAATTTAATTCTGCTGCAAAAAAGAACATAGATTGGTTCTTTTTCTCCTTTCTTTTGGTTAAAGGTTTAATAATAGTTTCTTTGTTTGGCGCATTTGCAAAGCATGCATATACAGTAGGTAACGCATATATGCATGAATCCTTAAAAAGAAGTGACCGTATGCACGCAATTAACTTCGGTAAGCTATATTTAGAAGTTTACGGTAATGATGTGAGCCAAAATGATATGAAGTCTATTTTTGAAAATTGGAACCTTGATAGCGATAGTGCTTTTACAAAAGTTAAGGTGAGTAATTTCGAGCCTAAAGTAGTAGAACAAGTTACTCAAATGATTCAGGCTGTAACTGCTATTAACAATAAAAGTAATTCAACGACAAATAATACAAGTAAAGAAGTAAAATCTTCATAGTCATTAGAGCAATATCTGGAGGATTGATTAAATAAAAACGCGATATCAAATCGCGTTTTTATGAGGTCGTATCAACCTGCTAAAAGCTGATAGCGAAGAGTTGATAGCTGAGCAAACGTTGGGTTTCGTTTCACTCAACCTAACCTACGTAAAATGTTACAGCCCTAAGCCTGCCATAAAGTCGTCATCAGTATCATCTTGCTCAACGTCTTTAGCTTTTGCGCTTTCTTTATCAGCTTTCTTTTTAGCCTCATCCGCAATTATGTCGTCAGGATCTATTGCTTCGGCAATATCAAAGTCATGTAATTTAATAAACTCTGTTTTATCCATCGCTAATTCTAAATAGAAGATATTTTGTTTACTTGTGGTGAATGTTACACGGCGGGCTTGCGGACGATCCATAGTGGTATCTACCGATATTTGCACTTGCTTGTTAATAGCCATCATTTTTGGCTGATTTTGTGTAATAGACGTATGTAATTGCTCGCGTACTTTAGAAGTAAAGTCGCCCACAATTTGGTTCATCAACTCGCCTAATACGTTTGATACGTCGTCTGATAAATGGCTATGCGCTATTTCACTCTCTGGCATGCCCATGTTGCGCATGTAATCGCCGTAAATTTCCATCGCCGCTTGCGAAGTAAAGTTGGTTATTACAAGGCCGGTGAAACCGCCGTCGAATAAAACAAAGCAACCAATATCTGGTCGCATACATGTACGTGTTATTTTTTGAACCATTGCTGAGTAACTAATACCATTACCGCTGGCTGATGTGAGTACGCCCGTCACTGAATGACAAAGGGTTGCTAATATATCGTCTGTGCTGATGACCTTACTTTTGCTCATTTAATTTTCTCTTTTATACTTATTATTCATAATTCTAGTCAAGCTACTGAATTTATCACTGACTATCTAGTATAAAATGTTAAAATAGCGCCATTATTTTCAAAGAGACTGCCTTCGTGACCATAAAAGACAGTATTTATGCCTCTGAGCAACAAGTAAAAGATTTTAGCTTTGACCAAAATGTAGTCGAGGTTTTCCCCGATATGATCCAGCGCTCGGTGCCGGGTTATGCAACCATTGTAAGTACAATGGGTAAACTTGCCGGTGAATATGCGCAAAGTAATTCTAACCTTTACGATTTAGGCTGCTCTTTAGGCGCAGTAACGCTAAGTATGCGCCGCAATATTCGCACCGATAACTGCCATATAATAGCGGTAGATAACTCGCAAGCGATGGTTGAGCGTTGCAAGGTACATTTACAGGGTTTTAAATCAGAAGTCCCCGTTACTGTTACTTTAGGTGACATTAATGAGCTTGAAATTCAAAACGCCTCAGTTGTAGCAATGAACTTTACACTACAGTTTATTCCGCATGCTCAGCGCCAAGCCGTGCTTGAAAAAATATACGCTAATTTAAAACCAGGCGGTGTATTGCTGCTTAGCGAAAAAGTAAAAGCCGAAAACGAGCTATGCGATAATTTATTAATAGATTTGCACCACGACTTTAAACGTCACAATGGCTACTCTGAGCTTGAAATAAGCCAAAAGCGTACCGCCATCGAAAACGTTATGCGCCCAGATACACTCAGCGCTCACTTTACTCGCCTACAAGATATTGGTTTTAGCCAAACTCAAGTGTGGTATCAATGTTTTAATTTTTGCTCAATGGTAGCAATTAAATAAAGAGAGTGACTTATGTCTCAATGGTTTAACCAATTTTACGCCTCAATAGCACAAAGCCCACTTAGTCATTGGCTAGAAACCTTGCCAGCCCAGTTAAAACATTGGCAGTTAGAGGCAAGCCATGGCGATTTACCTAAATGGCAAAAAGTACTTAAAAACTTACCAGAGGTGGCAACTTCGCACGTTGATATTTCTACTAAGGTAGAAATTGGCGCCGCTGGCGAAATGAGTGATGGCGAGCAAAAGCAAACCATGCATTTATTAAAACGTATGATGCCATGGCGCAAAGGTCCATTTAGTGTGCACGGTATTGAAATAGACACAGAGTGGCGCAGTGATTGGAAGTGGGACAGACTCCTGCCTCATATTGAGCCATTAAAAGGTCGCACCGTATTAGATATTGGTTGTGGCTCAGGTTATCATTTATGGCGTATGCGCGGTGAAGGCGCAGAGTTTGTAGTGGGTATTGATCCGTCTGATTTATTTTTATGTCAGTTTCAAGCAATTAAACACTACAACCCAGACGAAAACGTGCATTTACTACCACTAGGCGTTGAAGCATTACCTGAGCTTAAAGCGTTTGATACGGTTTTTTCGATGGGCGTACTTTATCATCGTCGCTCACCTATCGACTTTTTAGCACAGTTAAAAGCCCAGCTTCGCCCCGGCGGCGAACTCGTACTTGAAACGCTAGTAATTGAAGGTGATGAAAACACAGTATTAGTCCCTACCGACCGCTACGCTAAAATGCGCAACGTTTGGTTTATTCCAAGTACTGCAGCATTAAAACTGTGGATGGAACGCGTTGGCTTTAAAGACGTGCAAATAAAAGATTGCGCTATTACCACGCTTGAAGAACAACGCAAAACCGATTGGATGGAAAACGAATCGTTAATAGACTTTTTAGATCCAAACGATACAAGTAAAACAATTGAAGGTTACCCCGCTCCACTTCGAGCCATATTAACCGCAAAAGCATAGCTGTTAATTTAACGTCTTTAATTACTAAAAAAACGCCTGCTGGCGTTTTTTTGTTTATTTAAACAACAGACAGCGGACAACTGTCCTTGTTAATTATTTCAAAATTACATTTGAGCTAGCCGCGACCTTGCAATTGTTGTAAAATACGCGCGTTTCTAAGCAACCCAAAACAACTATTTTGAGGAAAACCTGTGAGCGAACAAAAACAGTCTCTAAGCTATAAAGACGCGGGCGTAGATATCGACGCTGGTAATGCACTTGTTGAGCGTATTAAAGGCGTAGTTAAAAAAACTCGTCGTCCTGAAGTAATGGGCGGAATTGGTGGTTTTGGCGCACTTTGCGAAATTCCTGAAGGCTACAAGCAACCAGTATTAGTTGCAGGCACAGATGGCGTTGGTACTAAACTACGTTTAGCAATCGACTTAAAAAAACACGATACTGTTGGTATTGATTTAGTTGCAATGTGTGTAAACGACTTAATTGTTCAAGGTGCTGAACCCCTGTTTTTCCTAGATTACTATGCAACTGGTAAACTAGATATAGACACAGCAGCTGACGTAGTTACAGGTATTGGCAAAGGTTGTGAAATTTCAGGTTGTGCCCTAATTGGTGGCGAAACAGCTGAAATGCCAGGTATGTATGATGGTGAAGACTACGACATGGCAGGCTTTTGTACCGGCGTTGTAGAAAAATCAAAAATTATTGATGGCACAAAAGTAGCGGCAGGCGATCAGCTTATTGCACTTGCTTCAAGCGGTCCTCATTCAAATGGCTTCTCTTTAATTCGTAAAGTACTTGAAGTGTCAAATGCTGATACAAGCGCTGACTTTGAAGGTAAAACATTAGGCGAAACCTTGCTTGAGCCTACGCGTATTTACGTAAAACCTTTACTTGAGTTATTTAAAAACGTTGACGTACATGCGCTTTCGCATATTACTGGCGGCGGTTTTTGGGAAAATATTCCACGCGTATTACCCGCTTCAGCAAAAGCTGTAGTTAAAGGTGATAGCTGGCAGTGGCCACCAATTTTTAATTGGTTACAAGAAAACGGCAATATTACTACACACGAAATGTACCGTACATTTAACTGTGGTGTAGGCATGGTTTTAGTAGTCCCTGCAGACAAACTTGAGCAAAGCTTAACAATGCTAAAAGACTTGGGCGAAAATGCATGGCACCTTGGTGAAATTCAAGATGCAGCACCAGGCGAAGAGCAAGTTGAAATTGTAGGTGGTGCTAAGTAATGGCACCGACTCGTCTGGTAGTTTTAATCTCAGGTAGTGGCTCTAATTTACAAGCCATCATAGATGCCTGCGAACGTGGCGAGATAAACGGACATATAGCGGCTGTTATTAGTAATAAAGCAGACGCTTATGGCCTCGAGCGTGCAAAACAAGCAGGTATTGCTACAAAAGTGCTGAGTCATAAAGATTTTGACTCGCGCGAAGCGTACGATGCGCAATTAATGAACGTTATCGACTCTTTTATGCCAAATCTAGTTGTATTAGCTGGGTTTATGCGTATTCTTACTCCTAGCTTAGTGCAAAAATATATTGGAAAAATGTTGAACATTCATCCATCTTTGTTGCCTAAGTACCAGGGGCTGAATACCCACCAAAGAGCAATTGATGCAAAAGATGACATTCATGGCGTAAGTGTACATTTCGTTACTGAAGAGCTAGACGGCGGTCCCGTTATTCTTCAGGCGCAAATACCTGTACTCAAGGACGATACAGCAGATACATTAGCAAAGCGCGTGCATGAACAAGAGCATGTAATTTATCCTTTGGTGGTCAAATGGTTCAGTGAACACAGACTTACTATGGAAGCAGATTATGCAGTTCTTGACGAAAAACAACTTCCTGCACACGGCGCGCACTACCCACAATAAAAAAATAAGTGCCTTGCTATTATGTGTAGGCACTTTACTTCCTACAAGCCTTATTGCAGGCGAACTAACGCAGTATGAAGCCAACTATGATATTTTGCGTAAAGGTAAAAATCATGGTGAAGCTGTACGCGAACTCAAAAAGTTGAGCGATGACTCATACCAGCTTACTTATCATAGCAATATTGAATGGATGATTTTTTCAGATTCTCGTGAAGAAACATCAAAATTTACGTTTATAGATGGCAAGGTTTCTCCGCATCATTACAGTATGATCCGCACTGGTACTGGTCCAGATAAAGATTATAAAATTGATTTTGATTCTGAAAATAAAGTAGTGACCAGCAGTAATAGTGAATACCCACTAGAATGCGAATGGACTGATGATTTTCAAGATGCAATTTCGTATCAGGTACAAGTCCGTGAAGGGTTAAAAAAGGGTGAAACGAGCTTTTCGTATCCTTTAGTTGATAAAAAGGGTCATCGCCGCGACTACAACTTTGAAGTTGTAGGCAAAGAAATGATTTCACTTCCTATTGGTAATGTAGAAGCTATTAAAGTGAAGCGTTTGTACGATAACGATAAACGCCAAGCGCTTGCTTGGTTTGCACCCGAAATGGATTACATGCTTGTACGCATGTGGAAAGGCGAAAAAGGAATGGAACAATTTGAAGTTCAAATGAACTCATTTACAGTTACATCACCAACAGCCGTTGCGCCAGCTACAGCACAACAACCTCAAGAAGCTAACTAAGTTTAATTAAACCAAAGTTAAGCTAGGACCTGTTGACCTTTCAGGATTGAAATTTGTTCAACCTAGGGGCTATTTAATCGCGGCGCGAGGTTTGTAACCTAGTGGGCTAAGTAAAAACCGAGCAACAAAGAGTAAATAGCCCCTAGGCAGAACCCTTCGGACAGCGCATGTTTGACATTTATGCTACGTTATCGCCTATTTATGGGGAATAACCACACTACATAGGCTCTGCCTTGCCTAAATACCAAACAGTCTGCTGCAAATTTAACCTCGAAAGATAAACAGGTCCTAATATTTAAAATAGGTGGGCTAAATCAGCTCACCCATTTTAAACAATGCAAACTCCCCCGGCTCCATTTTTTGCCAACGCTCATCATTCGTCAAAGGTCTTGTTGTTATTACCGTCACTACATCGTTTGGTGTGGTTTCTTTTTGAAAATCGACCACCATATCTGCATCAATAAGCGTTGCTTTACCAAATGGTGCGCGGCGAGTTATGTAATGTAGGTTATTAGTGCAATACGCTAATACAAATACCCCATCGGTTAGCAGCATATTAAATACGCCTTTTTCACGAAGGGTATGCGAAAGCTTAGCGGCGTATCTAAAAACTGACGCTATATTACTTGGGCGTTTAGGGTATTTTTCGCGAATTTTATCAAGTAACCAACAAAAGGCGAGTTCACTATCGGTGTTACCAACTGGTCGATAATACTGCGGTTTTAAATCATGATAATTAGATAGCTGCCCGTTATGAGCGTAAGTGATTTCACGCCCCCATAACTCTCGCGTAAAAGGGTGAGTATTTTCAAGGCACACTCGTCCACGGTTACCTTGGCGAATATGGCTAATTACCGACACACTTTTAATTGGGTATGCTTTAACCAGCTTTGCTATTTCAGATTGATAACTCGGCTCAGGATCTTTAAACGTTCTACAGCCTTTACCTTCATAAAACGTAATACCCCAGCCATCTTTATGAGGACCTGTATTACCACCACGCTCTAAAAGACCCGAAAAACTAAAGCAGATATCGGTAGGCACATTCGCTGACATACCAAGTAATTCACACATTAATAAAATAACCCTTAAAAACCATACATTAAAATAAATAGCGTTATATTTTTTATTAAGCGTACACTAATTTGCAGCTCGCTATAACAGTTATACTTACTTAAAAAGTGTCATTTTGCTATTAGATTTATTTATTTTTACGTTAACAATACTGGCACCTAATACTTTGACTATACAGTAGTTATTAAGTGTTCCTTTGTCAGGTAATCAAATATCGTATTTAAGTTACTTTCTACTGCAATTTAACTCTCTTATGTACTTGAAAATTACTGTTACTAGCGCTACTCTAAGTGAGGTGGTCTGACCTCTATTAAGGAATAAAAATGACACTCATATTTACACTGGTATTAATCGCGCTGCTTTGCACAGCGGTTTACCACAGAGCAAGTTGGAACACAGCAATTGGTGTTTCAGCTATAACATTATTAATCGGTACCTTTGCAGGTGCTTTTGGTTTAATTAGCTGGTTGATCTTTTTGATCATCGCGGTTCCTCTTTCTGTTACTGGCATTCGTCAGCAATATATTATAAAACCAATTTTTGCTACGTTTAAAAAAGTAACGCCAAGCATGTCTGATACTGAAAAGTCAGCTATTGATGCCGGTACAACGTGGTGGGAAGCCGACTTATTTTGCGGTAACCCAGATTGGAAAAAACTTCACCAATACCCAGTTCCTAAACTTACTATTGAAGAGCAAGCCTTTGTTGATGGCCCTGTTGAAGTAGTTTGTAGCATGTTGGACGATTGGGAAGCAACGCACGAACTAACCGACCTTCCTCAAGATGTATGGCAATATCTAAAAGATAATAAATTCTTTGCCATGATCATCAAAAAAGAATACGGCGGTTTAGAGTTTTCTGCATTTGCACAGTCATGTGTACTTCAAAAACTAACAAGTAAATCAACATTACTTTCGTCAATTGTTGGTGTACCGAACTCTTTAGGCCCAGGTGAATTATTACAACACTATGGTACAAAAGAGCAAAAAGATCATTACTTACCGCGCCTAGCGAGCGGTCAAGAAATTCCATGTTTTGCATTAACGTCGCCAGAAGCGGGCTCTGATGCAAGCTCAATTCCAGACTACGGCGTGGTGTGTAAAGGGCAATGGAATGGCGAAGAAGTTGTGGGTGTTAGTTTAACGTGGAACAAGCGTTACATTACACTTGCCCCAGTTGCTACGGTACTTGGTCTTGCGTTTAAATTACAAGATCCAGATGGCTTAATTGGCGATAACAAAGAGCCAGGCATTACATGTGCACTTATTCCAACGGATACTCCTGGAGTAGAAATTGGTCGTAGACACTTCCCACTAAACGTTCCATTTCAAAATGGTCCTACTCGCGGTAAAGACATTTTCGTACCACTTGATTATATTATTGGTGGTCCAGATATGGCTGGTCAAGGCTGGCGTATGCTGGTTGAATGTTTATCGGTTGGTCGTGCAATTACATTGCCGTCAAACTCTGCCGGTGGCATTAAAATGATTGCTATTGCGACAGGTGCTTATAGCCGAATTCGTCGCCAGTTCCGCTTACCTATAGGTAAAATGGAAGGTGTTGAAGAGTCACTAGCTAAATTAGCTGGTTACGCTTACAGCTCTGATGCGGCGGTTAGTATGTCTACAGGTGCAGTTGATTTAGGCGAAAAGCCATCGGTTGTTTCTGCCATTATTAAATACCACCTGACAGAGCAAATGCGTGATGCAACTATTCATGCAATGGATGTACTTGGCGGTAAGGGCATCATGCTTGGGCCAAATAACTATTTAGGTCGTGGCTATCAAGGTGCACCTATTGCCATTACCGTTGAAGGTGCAAACATCTTGACCCGTAATATGATTATTTATGGTCAAGGTGCAATTCGCTGTCATCCATTTGTACTTACCGAGCTTGGTGCGTGCGAAATTGAAGACCGCGAAGAAGCGCTTAATGTATTTGATAAAGCACTAATGGGTCATATTGGTTTTACCATGTCGAACCTGGTACGTACTAAGTGGCTTGCACTTACGGGCGCTCGCTTTACAAGTGTGCCATACAACGATGAAACAGCTGAGTTTTACCGTATAGCGTCACGCTTTAGTGCATCACTTGCTCTTATGTCTGATATTAGCATGGCAGTATTTGGTGGTTCACTAAAACGTAAAGAACGTATTTCAGCGCGTTTAGGTGACTTACTAAGTTACTTGTACTTAGTGTCTGCAACGCTTAAGCGTTACAACGACGAAGGCCGTAAAAAAGAAGATTTTGCTCTAGTAAAATGGAGTTGCCAAGATCACCTTTACCATTGCCAACGTGCACTTGCTGATTTAATTAATAACATGCCTTCGGCTCCACTACGCGCCGTATTAAAAGTATTGTTATTTCCGTTTGGTCGCCCGGTTCGTAAACCAACAGACCAACTTGAGCATAAACTTGCACAGCTACTACAAGTACCTAGCGAAACGCGTAACCGTTTAGCAAGCTACGTATACCTAACAAATGAGCCACTCAACCTTGTAGGTCGTCAAGAGCAAACGCTTAAAGACGTACTTGCTGTTGAGCCATTATTTGACCGTGTATGCAAGGAAAAAGGTCTTAAACTCCCATTCTTCCAGCTTGATAAAGTAGCGCAAATGGGTCTTGAAGCGGGCATTTTAAGCCAGGCTGAAGCCGATAAACTAGCTGCAGTTGAACAATCTCGTTTAGATGTAATTAACGTAGACGACTTTGACCCTGCTGATTTATTAGCAGGTAAAGCCGCACGCAATAGCGTAACTAAAAAGGAAGATGCGGCTTAATAATATAAGCTTAGTATTAACCCAGTAACAAAAAACCAGCGCAAATTGCGCTGGTTTTTTATGGTTAATAATTAAATACAATCTAGTTATACCAATTCGCTTTATTTAATAAATAACATGAGCAACCAGAGTGTATTTTTAATAATACCGTTTTTTCATGATGGTATTTTTACCGAGCCAGTTAGTTACTTACCTATTATAATAAAGCGTATCTATTAACCACCGCTTATTAGCATCTTTTTCAGCGCAAGCATTAAGCAAAATGAGTGGGCTGCAAATAATACTTACTTTACAAAATTTGACTCTCAGGCATTACCACTCTTTAATTATTTTAAGCTCGGCAATTATAGCTGTATTTGATTTATTCTCTTTTATGTAACTAATCAGTTTATTGCTCATTGTTTGCAAGCTTTCTACGTTATATAACTTATTACTACTTATTTATAAATTACCAAAAAGGTTTCACCATCCAAAGTTATAATTGTATAACTTTGTGCTGCAATGCTATTTTTTATTGGTGTGTAGTTCTGGTTGGGTTATTTGAATCCGGTGCTTTATTTGTGGAGAGTTTGAAGTATCTACTTAATCACCTTCCTCTCTCCACTTCCACCGCAGCCATTCAATACGAGTGATAAAAAATTAAGCGAAATCATTTTTGCAAATTATTTTTTACCACTTTTGAGCTTCTATTTATTAACTATATAAGTTTTGGGGTACTTTGGTAACGTTTAAATGAACGGTTATTTCTTCACGGTCATGGTACAAATGCTTAGCTTGCAACTCGTAATTAATACCTTGTTTTTCAAGTTCTTTTCTGATCATAGAAAGACATTCATAAACACTATCAAAACGTTTTTTCATAGGGAGTTTTAAGTTAAATATAAACTCTTTTGCATACGCATTTACCGCCCAATCAATCATTAGCGTAGTCACTTTGGTTGGTTTTTCCACCATATCGCACACTAACCATGTAATATTTCTTTTTTCAGGGCGATATTTAAAGCCATCGGCTCTAAAATGTTTAACCTGCCCTGTTTCCATTAAATCGTCGTTCATAGGCCCATTATCAATCGCACTTACAAACATACCACGGCGAACAAGTTGATAAGTCCAGCCTCCTGGGCAGGCACCTAAATCAACACTACGCATACCAGCTGCAACACGTGACTCGCGCTGTTGCTCAGGAATAAATACATTAAACGCTTCATCTAGTTTTAACGTTGAACGGCTCGGTGCGTCACTTGGCATACGAAGACGTAAAATACCCATAAAAAATGGAGAGTTATTAAAGCTGTATGAGTAACCCACATACGCGGTGTTGTTTGTTAAAAACATAACATGCATTACTGGACGATTTGCTTTTGGTTCTCGCAATACAGTATTTTGTTTTTCGAGGGCTTTTTTAAGTGGCGTTGAGATTTTTTTACAAAATGTTAAAAGCTCTTTACCTTCGTTTGTGTCAGGGGTTTCTACGCGTAGCTCTGAGCACAATGTAAAATCTTTTGCGGCATTTACAACTGCGCCAACTCGGTCTTCTACTGGCATATTTTCTAATAATGTACCGGCAAACCATTGGCGCGCAAACACCATACCTTTAAAATCAACTTTTTTGATTATTTCGTCGCTGTGATGCGCTTCAAAACACTCATAAACAACGTAACCCGTATTTGGTTTTGCTTTAACATAGCCTGCAAAACCTTGCTCCGCAGCGTGAAACGTTATTTCAGCAGCGGCATCGTTTTCAAAACCACTACGACAGTAAATCACAACACTAGACATATTAACCCTTAAAATCTTTAAAACTTAAATCGTGCAACTTGCACTAAAATAACAATCCAACCAATTATAAAGCACAATCCACCTAACGGGGTTATTGGACCAAGCCACTTCATACCTGTTAACGCGAGCAAATATAAACTACCACTAAAAAGGACAGTGCCTGCTATAAAAAAGCCACCAGCCCAACTGAGGTTAATGCCCCATTTTATTAAAACAGCGACCGCAATAAGCGCAAGTCCATGCATCATTTGATACTCTGCTGCCGTTTTAAAAACGCCTAGTGAATACTCTGATAATCGACTTTTTAACCCATGGGCTGCAAAGGCCCCAAGCATGACCGAAAGCATACAAAAAATACTGCCCGTCATTAAAAATAATTTAATCATTAGTTACCCTCTAAATTTAAATTCACACACTTTTGAATAAACTCAACTGCGCCAAATGCAGCCGTTTTTCTGTTTTGTTGCTCAGTAACACCGCTTTTTTTACGAGGCTTAAGTGAGTGGTCACCATCAGTTAACCATATATATTGAGGTTGTTTAGGCATAGGCAATGTTGCTAGCTCTTCTCGAGTACCAAATGTATCTCGCTCACCTTGCAGTACTAAAAATGGACAAACTATATCGGCAAAGTGATCTGTGCGTAGCTTTTCTGGTTTGCCCGGAGGATGAAACGGGTAACCAAAAGCCAGTACGCCTAAAACAGGATGCTCTGTTGAACAGGCAAGCATTGACGCCATTCGCCCTCCCATTGATTTACCGCCAATAAACAACGGTAAATTTGGTTGTGCCTGGCTAAGTACTTGCTCATAATAACTTAACAACTTTGGCGCCCGCTCTGGTGGTCTGCGTTTATTAGTTTGCTTAGCTATTTGCATGTATTCAAAATCAAATAAGCCGACATCAATACCTTGTTCGCTTAAAAGGGTTGCCATGTTTTGCATAAAATCGGAGTCGCTACCCGCCCCTGCGCCATGAGCAAAAATAAACTGGGCTATGGCTGGCTGCGTTTTACTTTTAAACCATTCAATCATATTAATACTCTTGCTCTTGTTCTACTAAACTCAGCATCCATTCTTTAAACGACACTATTTTACCCAGCTCAGTTTGCGACTCGCGAAGCACTAAATAATATGCATTTTTACTTTCTAAACTGTGATTAAAAGGAATAACTAATCGTCCGGCGTCTATATCAGGTTTAGCTAAAACACTATTACCAATTGCCACACCTTGACCATGAACTGCAGCTTGCAATACCATAGATGAGTGACTAAAAATAGGTCCTTGGTTTACTTGTACGTTACGCACACCAGCTGTTTTCATCCATGTTTTCCAGTTTTTACGAGTGGTATCGTGCAGTAAAGTGTGATGAATTAAATCACTTGGCTGATCAAGCGCTTTGGGACCACCTAAAAGCATGGGGCTACACAATGGCACTAAATACTCAGTGTGCAGTTTATAGGTTTGCACACCACTCCAATGACCACGTCCATAATAAATAGCGATATCTACGTCATCAGTTAATGAGTTTTCATCCTGATCTTGTGCTTTTATTCGCACATCAATCTCTGGATGTAATTCATTGAATAAACTCAAGCGTGGCACAAGCCATTGAATCGCAAAACTAGGCGTTAGGCTTACAGTCAACGAGCCCTTAGCACCACGCGCTAATAGCTTTTCTGTCGCATCGATTAACTGCGTAAAAATCTCTTTAATATCGAGAAAGTAGCCTTGCCCTTCTTCAGTTAACAATAACGAGCGGTTTTTTCGTAAAAACAGCTTCAAGCCTAAATGCTCTTCAAGTGTTTTTATTTGATGACTTACAGCCGCTTGCGTTACATAAAGCTCTTCGGCAGCTTTTGTAAAACTTAAATGGCGCGCTGCAGCTTCAAAAGCCTTTAGTGCGTTTAATGGAGGTACTCGTCTTGACATGATAACCAAGCTTAGAATTAGTTTTTCTTATGCGGTGAATTATATACCTATGCTAAGAAAGAGTATATTTAAGGCGTAAAAAAAGCGACCTTAGTCGCTCTTTTACTGTTACCTAAGTATATAGGTAGTTAATTATAAGTCGTTTGCACTTGTATCAAGAGGTGCAAAGCTTTTGATTAAATCATCTACCGCTTTCATTTGCGATAGATAACCTTCTAATTTACTAAGTGCAAGTGCGCACGGACCGTCACATTTGGCTTCGTTTGGATTAGGGTGCGCTTCAATGAATAAACCTGCAATACCTAATGCCATACCACTTCGAGCAAGTTCTGCTGCTTGTGCACGACGACCATCTGCTGAATCAGTACGACCACCAGGGCGTTGTAAAGCATGTGTTGCATCAAAAATAACAGGTGCCATTGCCTTCATGTCATCCATACCTAGCATATCGACAACAAGATTGTTGTAACCAAAGCTTGAACCACGCTCACACAAAGCAATATTATTATTACCCGCTTCATTAAATTTAGTAATGATATGGCGCATTTCGCGTGGAGCTAAAAACTGTGGTTTTTTTACATTAATAATTGCACCTGTTTTAGCCATTGCTACAACTAAATCAGTTTGACGTGCTAAAAAAGCAGGTAACTGTATTACATCAACTACTTCAGCAACTGGCGCTGCTTGATATGGTTCGTGTACATCGGTGATAAGTGGAATATTAAAAGTATTTTTAATCTCTTCAAATATTTTTAAACCTTCTTCCATTCCTGGTCCACGGTAAGAATTAATTGATGAGCGATTTGCTTTATCAAATGACGCTTTAAACACATAAGGAATATTTAATTTAGTTGTTACTTCTACGTAATGCTCTGCAACACGCATTGCTAAATCACGAGATTCTAATACGTTAATACCACCAAACAATACAAATGGTTTGTTGTTTGCCAGCTCAATCTCATTAATCTTAATAATTTGATCTTTCATTTTAATTCCTTATGGTGCAACTGCTTGCATCATTAATCCACAAATATAGGCCATATAAGTACCTACGCCATAACCCAATACCGCAAGTAATACACCTACAGGCGCAAGCGATGGATGAAATGCTGATGCAACTACCGGAGCTGATGCAGCACCACCTACATTAGCTTGTGAGCCCACAGCCATATAAAATAATGGTGCTTTAATTAGTTTCGCCACTACTAACATAATACTTGCATGAACTAACATCCAAATTGCACCAACTAAAAATAACCCAGGGTTATTAAAAATAGCGGTTACATTCATGTGTAAACCAATCGATGCAACTAAAATATATAAAAAGCTAGAAGCCACTTTTGAAGCGCCAAAGGCCTCTATTTGCCTAACTTTAGTAAACGATAAACCTATACCTATTGTCGTTGATATTACAATCAGCCAGAAGAATTTACTGTTTAAGCTGTATTCTTTTGCCCACTCATAAGTGTTGCCAAAGTAAGGTCCTAAAAAGTCAGCACAAAAGTGTGCTAAACCAGTAATACCAAATGCAATTGCAAGTAGCATCATGTAGTCGTTAAGTGTTGGAATTCGCGCATGTTCTGCATGATAAGCTTCTACACGCTTTTTTAAATCTTCAATTGCGCTGGTGTCGGCACCAGTAGCTGCATCAATTTTTTTATGATTAGCTGCCATTAATAATAGAACAGCCATCCAAATATTAGCGACTATTACATCAACAGTAATCATTACCGAGAATATATCGCCACCCACTTCAAACATTTCTTTCATTGATGCTTGATTAGCACCACCACCAATCCAGCTACCAGCAACCGTGGTCATACCACGCCAAACTGCATCAGGACCATGACCACCAACAATACTTGGATCAAATGCGCTAACAACTAAAATAGCTAACGGACCACCAATAACAATACCCAATGTGCCTACTAAAAACATAATGAGTGCTTTGGGTCCCAAGTTAATAATGGCTCTTAAATCAATACTAATTGTAAGAAGTATTAAACAGGCAGGTAATAAATAACGTGAGGCAACGTAATAAACATTAGATTTGTTACCATCAACAATCCCAAATGTATTCAATAACGATGGCAAAAAGTAACACAGCAATAAAGCAGGTACATATTTATAAAATGTTTTTAAAGCTGGTCGTTCACTGCTTGAGGTTTTAAAAATAAATCCTAAAATAACAGCAAGCAAACCTAGCACAACGGCATCATTAGTTATTAATGCACTTTGGGTTTCAACCATAATTATTCCTATTATTTTGGCACGTCAACATTTCAAATTAATCTTGAAAGTAAACGTACCTTAATGGTGAGTTTTATTATTATCTTCTAATTCTTCAATTTGATGCAGAATAATCTCAATAGCGGGATCATCCGGACATTCATCAACAAAAAACTGTAAATCATCACGTGCCATTTTAGGACAATCAAGTTGATTTAATAAGTAACCTCTGTCGCGTCTTTCGTACGGGTCGTCGCCAATTAACTCCATAAGCATTTCCACACAGGTCAAAGCATGACCAAATTTGCTTTCGCTGATAAAAGACCACTTTTGTTGTGCTAAAAATAGTTTATACACTTCATCATTAAAAATGAGTTCTAATGGCTCTTGTTCTTGACCGTCATCTTCATCAGCATTTTCAGGAATGATATACCAGCTTTGTTGACCAGTACTTGGCTCAATTACATACCCTTCCTCATCACTAATCGCCACATGCACAGCAATTTCACCTTGGTTTAGGCTCATACTGGCATCTAGCTTAGCGTGTTGTAAAAAGTGACAAAGTAATATGGCTAAAGTAGTTGGAGACCCGCTACGCATAGTTAACGTATAACTTAAACTATTTAGTTTATGCTCAGGTACTTTTAGGCTAGATGCACTAAATAACCAATTACTGTAAAAAGTATCTAACAATTGATCAAGGCACTCATGCTCATCACTCGCTTTTAAACAAAGCGCATCTATTTGCTGCTCAAAGTCAGTTAAAGTTTCAAAACTTGTCGTTAAGTCTATTTGAGGGTCCCATTTAGACTCTGCTTTTATACAACGATAAATAACCGGCGGCGTAAATTCGTCATAAGCATCATCAATATAAGATTCATCATGTTCATCAAACCCGAGGGTGGTCATCAATACTGCAACATTTTGAGAAAACGAAAGCGTAGTTTACCTAACTTTAAAGCTATATACCAATATAGAGGTGTTTTTGAATGTTTTCTGAGAGGGAGTCGTATTTGAGCTTTACAAAAGAATTATAAAACTCAAATAGTCAGATATTACTTACAATAAAAAAGCTGATTTAGACGTAGCTAAATAGCCTATAGCCAAAATAACAGCGGTATTAACTAAAATGTAAGCAACTTTAGCTGTCATTTTAGTTTGTCTGGCGCTTTTAGCCCCAATACCAATATATATAACTACTAATACTATTTTTTCTAATAGCCAATATTGTTCAAACGGGTTTATTTTAGCCATAAATATAAGCGTAAGTGCAGACACTAATAACAACGTATCTATACTGTGACTACCAATCATTACCGCTTTATTTTTTGCTATTTTGCCACTACCCATTCGCGAAAATGCACGAACATAAAATAAAATAACACTTAACAAAGCTATTGCCATGTGTGAGTGTTTTACTGCTAAATAATCCATATGCCCCTATACTTCTGTTTTTAAAAATTAATCTGGAAAACGGGTAAGCACCGCTTCTAACTCATTAAGCTTATCGTTAAATATTTCTACAAGCTTAGGGTCGAAATGAGAGCCTTTCTGTTCATTAATTTCATCCACTACGTTTTGTAATGTCCAAGGCTCTTTATAACAGCGTTTGTGGCGAAGTGCATCGTATACATCAGCTAATGCAACTATTCGTCCAAAAACATTGATATCTTCTCCTTTTAAGCCTTGCGGATAACCTGAACCATCCCATTTTTCGTGATGTTCTTTAGCTATAATTGCACCCGTACTAACAATCTCATGCGGTGAGTCTTTTAAAATAGTATACCCTTTATCAGTATGGGTCTTCATTATTTCCCACTCTTGAGCATCTAACTTTGCTGGTTTGTTTAAAACCGCGTCAGGAATACCCACTTTACCTACATCGTGTAATGGTGATGCTAATCGAATTAAATCTGCATCGTGTTTTGATAAACCATACCCTTGTGCCAATATATGACAAATATGTGCAACGCGCTTAACATGATTACCCGTTTCGGTAGAACGCTGCTCTACTGCCTCACTTAACCTATAAACTAACTCCTGCTGCGTGGCTTCAACTTCAGATTGTAATTGCACATTTTCAAACGCTAGTTGTACATTTTGTGAAAAAATCTCAATTAAATGACGCTGCGTATCTGTTAAGCTTTTTGGAATACCTGATATAAATAACATTGAGTTATGATTATATTCACTGCTGCAATAAGCAAAAAGATAATTATCTTTGTACACAATAGATTTATTGTTAAGCGCTTGCTCACAAGCACTTAACTGTTCTTCTTTTAGTACTTCTTCTAATTCTTTGCCTTCACATTGTTCAAAATCACCTGTGCCAGAGCAAACTATTAGTTTTTTATTATTATTTATCCCTGGGTTTTGAGCAACTAATGTAGTTGCATACATTGCTTGATCAGCAATGCCTAAAAGTGAAGATAGCTGCAGCATAACACCTTCAATAAAACTCTCTATTGAATGTGCTGAGAAAATATCTCTTGATGCCTTAATTATTTTCTCTAACCCTTCTCTTGATTGTTCAATAGCAATAATATCGCGATATGAACGAAGGCTCGACATAATAACTGTAAATAGCTTTTGTGCGGTCAATTCGGTTTTAGATTTATAATCATTAATATCGTAATTAACAATAACTTGACGCTCAGGAGCTTGTCCTGGTTGACCCGTTCTTAAAATAATACGGATATGATTATTTTGAGCCGTTTCACGAATATATTTAGCAACTTGCAAGCCTGCATCGTCAGTTTCCATAACAACATCAAGCAGTACAATTGCTGCATCAGTATGCTCATCAATTAACTGTTTTGCTTCTGCACCAGAGTAAGCGCTTATAAACTCTAAACGCTTATTCTGAAACTCAAAATCGCTCAATGCTAGCTTTGTAACAGCATGAACTTCAGGCTCGTCATCAACGATTAATACTTTCCATGTGCCTTGTTCTATATCGCTAACTACTTCTTCTGGCTCATCTGAAAATAAAAAATCACCCATCATAATAAAAATTCCTTCATGGCATTATTTAACGCACGAGCAGGCAATTGTTATTATCTAAGGCCACTGTGCAAGTGTTACGCGGTCATTGTTACCAAGGTCTTTCACTGTTTTAATATTTACAAACGCCATTTTTTCAAAAAAATAACGAACAGCTTCGCCTTGCTCAAAACCATGTTCTATTAAAAGATAGCCACTAGATAGCAAATAGTCACGCGATTGTGTAATTATTTGTTTTATATCAGACATTCCTGCATCGTCTGCTACTAATGCTGATAATGGCTCATACCTAACATCCCCCTGAACAAGGTGTATATCATCTTGCTTAATATAAGGAGGGTTAGTTACAATTAAATTAAATTTTTCGCCTAGTAAAGCGCTAAACCAGTCACTTTGCTTAACGTGTACATTATTAATACCTAAGCGTTGTTGATTCCGCATTGCTAAATTTACTGCATTACTGACTCTGTCTACAGCTGTAATTTGCCAATTTGGCATTTCACTTCCAAGCGCTAAGGCAATTGCACCGGTGCCAGTGCCTAAATCAAGTACTTTTGCTGTAGCAGGTACAGCCATTTCAAGTGCTTGCTCTACCAATGTTTCAGTATCTGGTCGAGGTATTAAAGTTGTTGCATTAACTTCGAGTAATAAACTCCAAAATTCACGCTGCCCAGTAATATGCGCAACGGGTTCGCCATTTAAACGCCTTTGACAAAACAGTTCAAATTGCTGTTGCTGCTCAGCGTTAAGCTCATGCTCTGGCCAAGTAAAAAGGTAACTGCGTGGTTTTTGAAGAATATGTAGAAGCAAAACTTGTGCGTCTAATTTAGCACTTTCGCTGCTTGAAGCTAATAAATTAGCTCCTGCAGCAATTGCTTGTTCAAGAGTGTGGCTCACGACTACTCGTCGCCCATAGCCGCTAATAAGTCAGCTTGATGCTCTTGCATTAATGGATCGATCACACAGCTTAAATCACCCGCTACTACTTCGTTTAAACGATAAAGTGTCAGGTTAATACGGTGATCGGTAATACGACCTTGAGGATAGTTATAAGTACGAATACGCTCAGAACGGTCACCACTACCTACTAAATCACGACGCTCAGAAGCCTCTGCTTCATGGCGTTTTTCATCTTCAGCTTGTTGCAGTCGAGCTGCAAGTACTGACATCGCTTTAGCACGGTTTTTATGCTGTGAACGTTGATCCTGACACTCAACCACAACACCGGTAGGTATATGTGTAAGTCGAATAGCAGAGTCTGTTTTATTAACGTGCTGACCACCTGCGCCTGATGCACGAAATGTATCAACCTTTAAATCTGCAGTATTAATTTGTATCGCTTCTGCTTCTGGTACTTCTGCCATTACCGCAACGGTACAAGCAGAGGTATGAACACGCCCCTGTGACTCAGTTTCTGGCACACGTTGTACGCGGTGTACGCCTGATTCAAACTTTAATTGCCCGTAAACACCTTCGCCACTAATATTCGCAATCACTTCTTTGTAACCACCGTGCTCACCTTCATTGGTGCTCACAACTTCTACTTTCCATTTTTTAGTTTCTGCGTAACGGCTGTACATACGAAATAAATCGCCGGCAAAAAGCGCCGCTTCATCGCCGCCCGTTCCAGCACGTACTTCAACAAACACGTTATTGTTATCGCGTGGATCTTTTGGCAACATCAATACTTGAATTTGATCTTCAATTGCTAGAATTTGTGCTTTAGCTTCTTTGTATTCTTCTTGCGCCATTTCACGCATTTCAGGATCCGAATCTTTAAGCATCTCTTCTGCACTGGCTAAATCATCTTGCGTTTCTTTATAAACTAAAAACGTTTTTACAATCTCTTCAAGCTCAGAATATTCTTTTGAAAGCCCACGAAAACGATTTTGATCACTAATGACCGACGGGTCACTTAGCAGCGCTTGTACTTCTTCGTAGCGTTCTACTAAGGTTTCTAATTTATTATAAACAGACTCTTTCATTTAACAGTTATTCCTGATCAATACCTAACATTTTTTTCAACTGGTTTAGCTGCGCCACTTCACCTTTTTTCGCTGCATCTTGTATAGCACGTGTAGGCGCGTGCATTAAGCGATTGGTTAATTTATTGGCCAACTCT
The DNA here is from genome assembly GCF_015864385.1 of Pseudoalteromonas sp. SWXJZ94C. Classification (NCBI taxonomy): domain Bacteria; kingdom Pseudomonadati; phylum Pseudomonadota; class Gammaproteobacteria; order Alteromonadales; family Pseudoalteromonadaceae; genus Pseudoalteromonas; species Pseudoalteromonas sp. SWXJZ94C. The sequence goes on along the minus strand of NZ_JADYXF010000035.1, from coordinate 6,382 downwards.
AAAATTACTTTTTCTGCATCTTTACCACTAGAGAGTTGGCTAACCGCCTTCTCTACTAATTCAGACTTTATTGTTTGTACATCATTTCGATAATGGCGGATTAAATCTACCGAATCGAGTGAACGCATCCACATTGCAAATTCTTTAGTGCGTTCAATTATAATAATTTGTGCTTGTTCAGCAGCTTGCTCTCGCGCAGCCATATTTTCGCTTACAATAGTTTGTAAGTCATCAACTGAATATAGATAGGCTGCATCGAGCTCGCCTACTTGGCTTTCTATATCGCGTGGTACAGCGATATCTATAAACAACATCGGTTTATTTCTACGCTGTTTGAGAGCCTGTTCAACCACACCCTTACCTATAATAGGAAGCGTACTGGCTGTAGAACTAATCACTATATCGGCTTCATGTAAACGCTCTGGCAACTGTGCAAGCGCAATCACATCTGCCGACACTTCATCAGCAAGGCTGCGCGCACGTTCAATTGTTCTATTAGCTACCGTTATTTTTTTAGGCTCATTTTGATATAAATGCTTAGCTACCAGCTCAATCGTCTCGCCTGCACCAATTAATAACACATTGGTCTGATCAAGCTTGCCATAAATATGTTTTGCTAAATTAACTGCCGCAAACGCGACCGACACAGCACTTGCACCAATGTTTGTTTCGGTTCTGACTTCTTTTGCAACCGAAAAAGTTTTTTGAAATAACCGATCAAACGTAACACCAATGGCATCATGTGTTTTAGCACTATTATAAGCTTGCTTTATTTGCCCTAATATTTGTGGTTCACCTAATACTAAAGAATCCAAACCACAGGCAACACGCATTAAATGATTTATTGCATCATTACCTTCGTAACAATAAATATTGCTACTCAGTTCTTGTTCATCTAAACCATGGAAACTGGCTAACCAATGCAACAGTGTTTGGGATTTTTGCTGAGCAAGGCTACAATAGATTTCGGTTCGATTACAGGTAGAAACGATCACCGCTTCACTAAACGCAGCGTGACCACTTAATTGTTGCAACGCCTCTGATATTTGCTCAGGCGAAAAAGCCACTTTTTCACGTAAGTCTACGGATGCGGTTTTGTGATTTATACCAAGTGCTATTATGGTCATATTTGCCAAATATTGCTGAGCCCTACTTTAAAGGCGGCAATTTTACCAAAAATCAGCGGAATATGGAAAGTAAGGAACGACATTTGATTCGACAATATTTAATTTTATTTACCTTTTTTTTATTTTTAGGTGGTTGCACGCAACAAACAAACAAAATAACAACAACTTACGATGATTGGAAACCTCGCCTTGCGGCTCAAAAAACTTGGCAAGTAGAGGGGAAACTTGCTTTTATCAGCCCTGATGAGCGCCAATCTGCAAATTTAAATTGGCAACAAAGGGAAAATAGTAACAATTTAGTGCTGACTACTTTTATTGGTACGCGCATTTTGTCGCTTAAACAAACCGAAAAAGGTGCTGAGCTAGAATTTGATGGTGAAGAGTATTTTGATACTGATGCTGCGCGACTTCTTAAACGTTTAACTGGTTTTACTTTACCTGTAAATAATGCCGATAGTTGGTTAAAAGGTACTATTGACGATCAAAGCTTAATAGTTGATCAACTCGGTCGCGCTAAACAAGTACTTTGGTTTGATAACACCGGTAAAAAATGGCAAATAGATTACAGTGCATATATGCAAGCTGAAGGTTATTGGGTTCCAACCAAACTAACGCTCAAACACCAAAGCATTAGAATCAAAATTCAACTCTATGACTGGCAATTTAATTAATATGAATACCAAAACGTCTTTTTCTTTAATTGCTCCGGCAAAGCTCAACTTATTTTTACACATTAACGGGCGTCGTGAAGATGGCTATCATGAGCTGGAAACTTTATTTACTTTTTTGAATTTTGGAGATGAACTTAGTTTTGAACTAGTGCACACATCCACAATTTCAATAGAGGGTGATACTAAAGATATCCCTTTAATAGACAACCTCATCTATAAAGCTGCCTTATTATTACAAACTAAGAGCAAAACGGAGCTTGGTGTAAAAATAAATTTAATTAAACGCTTACCAATGGGAGGCGGTGTTGGAGGTGGTTCATCAGATGCCGCAACTACATTATTAGCGCTCAATAAACTTTGGAAAACACAGTTAAGTTTGGATGAACTTGCTCATTTAGGCTTACAATTAGGAGCAGATGTTCCCGTGTTCATACATGGTCAAAGCGCCATAGCACACGGCATTGGCGAAAAATTACACCAAGTAGAACTAGAACAAAAATGGTACTGTGTAGTACATCCAAATCAACATGTAAGTACCGCTAAAATATTCACTCATCCTGAGCTAAAACGTGACACACCTAAAATATTAGGTGACTGGAAACAGCATATTTTGACTAATGATTGTGAGCCTTTAGTTAAAAAGCTTTGTCCCGAGGTTGAAAAAACCCTCCAGTGGTTGCTAAAATACGCCCCGTCGAAGATGACCGGAACAGGTTCATGTTGTTTTGTAGAATTTGCTAGTCAAGTTCAAGCACAAGATGTACTTGCTAACCTCCCCCATACTTGGCAGGGATTTATCGCCTCAAGCGTTAATGTCTCCCCTGCTCATACGGAGTTAGCCGCTATATTCGATCAATGAAGTAACGTAAAAGTAATCATAAGTTAACCCGCAGTGGTATTTATCATTGCCCGTTAGTCCAAAATTTCAGTGCCTGAGGAACCCAACCGTGCCTGACATGAAGCTCTTCGCTGGTAACGCAACACCTGAGTTAGCTCAAAAAGTTGCAAAACGTTTATATATTGAATTAGGCGATGCTGTTGTAGGCCGTTTTAGTGACGGTGAGATCAGTGTTCAAATAAATGAAAATGTTCGTGGCTCGGATGTTTTTATATTGCAATCAACCTGTGCCCCTACAAACGATAACTTAATGGAACTTATCGTTATGGTTGATGCTTTACGTCGTGCATCTGCAGGTCGTATTACTGCCGTTATTCCTTATTTCGGTTATGCCCGTCAAGATCGTCGTGTACGTTCTGCCCGTGTACCAATTACTGCTAAAGTTGTTGCTGACTTCCTATCAAGCGTAGGTGTTGACCGTGTACTTACGGTTGATTTACACGCTGAGCAAATTCAAGGCTTCTTTGATGTACCAGTAGATAACGTATTTGGCAGCCCTGTATTACTTGAAGATATGAAAGCCCGTCATTTTGATGACGTTGTTGTTGTATCTCCTGATATTGGTGGTGTTGTACGTGCTCGTGCTATAGCAAAACTATTAAACGATACCGATTTAGCTATTATTGATAAACGTCGCCCACAAGCAAACGTTTCTCAAGTAATGCATATTATTGGTGATGTTGAAGGTCGTGATTGTATTATCGTAGATGATATGATTGATACCGGTGGTACATTGTGTAAAGCTGCTGAAGCACTTAAAGAACATGGCGCAAAGCGTGTATTTGCTTACGCTACGCACCCTATTCTTTCTGGTAAAGCTGCAGAAAACTTACGTAATTCAGTAATTGACGAAGTGATTGTAACTGACTCAATACCTCTTTCTGAAGAACTTAAAGCGCTTGATATAGTTAAAGTACTTACTCTTGCAGATATGCTAGCAGAGACTATTCGTCGTATTAGTAACGAAGAATCTATTTCAGCGATGTTCGAACACTAAAATCAAACATTTCTGAATATAAAAGCGCCTTTTGGCGCTTTTTTTGTAAGCGATGTATATTTTACAAGTACGCGGTGGTATGATAGCGCGCCTTTTGGCTGGGGTCCTTGGTCGCAAAGGCCCTACACTTATAATTATTGGAGACATCATGTCTAACAAAACTTACACTTATAACGCTGAACTTCGCGTAGAAACTGGTACTGGTGCGAGCCGCCGCCTACGTCGCGAAGACAAAGTACCTGCAATCCTTTACGGAGCAGATAAAGAAGCTCTATCTCTTACTTTTGCTCATAAAGATATGATCAAAGCGCAAGAAGATGAAGGTTTTTACACTCACATCATTACACTAAACATAGGCGGCGAGTCTGTTGAAGCTATCTTAAAAGATATTCAACGTCACCCATTCAAGCCTAAGCTTACTCACCTTGATTTCCAACGTGTAGATGCTACTCATACATTCCAAACTAAAGTTCCTCTTCACTTCATCGGTGAAGATATCGTGACAAAACTAGGTGCAACTGTTGTTCACCAGTTAACTGAAGTTGAAATTTCATGTCTTCCAAAAGCACTTCCAGAATTTATCGAAGTTGATGTGTCTAACTTTGTAGTTGGCGATTCGGTTCATATTTCTGACCTTACTTTCCCTAAAGGCGTTAGCTCTGTAGATTTAGGTAAAGGCGAAGGCCATGATCAGTCTATCCTGACTATCAAAGCAAACAAAGCAGCTCCAACTGAAGACGACGCTTCAGACGCTGCAGAATAATATTTAAGGTCTCGCAACCTTGAATTCTATTCAAATGCTTGTGGGCCTGGCTAATCCAGGCCCCGAATACGCAAACACACGCCACAATGCAGGTGCTTGGTTCATCGAGCAAATCGCTGCACGCTACAACTGCACTCTAAAATACGATCCTAAATATCACGGCCTTACAGGTAAAGTGATCATTCAAGGCCAAGAATTCAAATTATTGATCCCCACTACTTACATGAATTTAAGTGGTAAAGCGGTCAGTAGTTTAGCTAATTTTTTCAAAATCCCAGTGGAAGACATTTTAGTTGCCCATGATGAGTTGGATTTAGACCCAGGCGTTGCCAAATTAAAAAAAGGCGGCGGGCATGGCGGTCATAATGGTTTAAAAGACATTATTGCAAAAATGGCAAATCAAAAAGACTTTATGCGTTTACGTATAGGTGTAGGTCATCCAGGGCATCGTGAAATGGTCACCGGTTGGGTGCTTGGTAAAGCAGCCAAAGACGATCAAGAAAAAATGGATGCCGCTGTTGATGAAGCAGTTCGTTGTATGGAAATACTTGCAAAAGATGGTGTGTTAAAAGCACAAAACAGACTACATTCGTTTAAACCCTAGTAACTTGGGTCCAAGTACACCGTTTAAACGAATTCTAAACTAAGGTATCTTACTATGGGTTTTAAATGTGGCATCGTTGGCTTGCCTAACGTGGGTAAATCAACGCTTTTCAATGCATTAACCAAAGCGGGTATTGAAGCCGCTAACTTTCCTTTTTGTACCATAGAGCCTAATACAGGTGTGGTGCCTGTGCCAGATCCTCGCTTAGACGAGCTCGCTAAAATTGTAAATCCGCAACGCATCCTTACAACAAGTATGGAATTTGTGGATATTGCAGGTTTAGTAAAAGGCGCATCTAAAGGTGAAGGTCTTGGTAATCAGTTTTTAGCTAACATTCGCGAAACTGATGCTATTGGTCACGTAGTTCGCTGTTTTGAAGACGAAAACATCATTCACGTAGCGGGTACAATTGACCCTGCAGACGATATTGACGTAATTAACACCGAGTTAGTACTTTCTGATATGGATAGTGCTGAAAAAGCTCTTTTCCGTAACGCGAAAAAAGCAAAAGGTGGCGATAAAGACGCTAAAGAGCAAAATGCCGTACTTGAAAAAGTAAAAGTGCATCTTGATGAAGGCTTAACTTTACGTTCTTTAGATTTAACTAAAGAAGAAAAAGCAGCTATCAGCTCTGTTAACTTCTTAACTATCAAACCAACTATGTATATTGCTAACGTTGCAGAAGATGGCTTTGAAAATAACCCTTACCTTGACCGCGTACGTGCTATTGCCGCAGCAGAAGATGCTATTGTAGTACCCGTATGTGCCGCTATTGAATCTGAGCTTTCTGAACTAGATGAAGAAGACAAGCTTGAATTTATGGCTGATCTTGGTTTAGAAGAGCCGGGTCTTAACCTTGTTATTCGTGGTGGTTATGAATTACTGCAATTACAAACATACTTTACAGCTGGCGTAAAAGAAGTACGTGCATGGACAATCCCTGTAGGTGCAACAGCACCGCAAGCCGCAGGTAAAATCCATACAGACTTCGAGCGTGGCTTTATTCGTGCGCAAACTATCGCTTTTGACGACTTCGTTGCCTTTAAAGGTGAGAGTGGCGCAAAAGAAGCAGGTAAAATGCGTCAAGAAGGTAAAGAGTACATTGTTAAAGATGGCGATGTAATGAACTTCCTGTTCAACGTATAAGTACAAATTAAACCAATTTAGATTGGAATAATTTTTAAAGGCTCGTTTTTACGAGCCTTTTTTGTATTTAAGCATTATTAAAATAATAATTAGCCTCAACTAGGGGCTGTTGATCTTTGTAGTATATATATTAATCAGCCCACATTGGTAGCCACATCATAGTAAATGCTAAAGCG